>JAEUMC010000833.1 GCA_016793415.1 Devosia sp.
CAGTGGCGAAGAAGCTCGGCCGCCACTTCATCGGCATCGAGCGTGAAGACACCTATATCGCCGGGGCGCTGAAGCGCATCGCCTCGATCCGTCCACTCAGCGCCGCCACCATCGAGACGGCCGTGCCGAAGCGCGCGGCGCCGCGCGTCGCCTTCGGTTCGCTGGTCGAGATGGGGCTGATCGCCCCGGGCACCGAACTTTACGATGATCGCCAGCGCTGGAGCGCCCTGGTGCGGGCCGACGGCTCGCTGGTCTCGGGCGACCACATGGGCTCGATCCACCGGGTCGGCGCGCTGGTGCAAGGCGCGGAAGCCTGCAACGGCTGGACCTTCTGGCATGCCCGGCAGGGCAGCCGGTTGGCCCCCATCGACGATTTCCGCAGCCAGGTGCGCGCGCAGATGGAACGACTTTCGGCCTGAATCTGACCTCCAATTCAACTCAGGCTGCGCTCGCCGCCGGCTCCTCAGGAGCCGGCGGCTTTCATTTTTCGGCCCACTGCAATCCGGCGGCGGCCAGTACCTTCCTGAACACGCTCGGCAGCGCTTCGGAGTCGAGTTCGCGCGGATCGGCCCACCAGCCGGCCTTGAGCTGTTCGGGTTGCGGTACGAGCGCCGACCAGACCTCCAGTTCGAGCCGGAAGTGGGTAAAAACGTGGACCACTTGTCCGTGATGACGCCAGTCGGACGCAACCGGGTGAACCACGGCCCGCTTGTCCGGCGTCCAGTCGGACACGGGCGTCTCGGTCATCTGCGCCAGCAGCCCCTTCTCGGCGCGGGTCTGCAGGTACACATCGCCATCGGCATCGCGCATGACGAAGGCATGGCCATAGCGGGTGGGGCGATCGGCCTTTTCGGGCTTCACCGGGTAGAGCAGCGGGTCGCCCTTGGCGCCACGGCAGCCGGGCTGGATCGGGCAGAGCATACAACTGGCGTTGCGCGGCGCGCAGATGGTGGCGCCGAGGTCCATCAGCGCCTGGGCGAAATCGCCGGCGCGTTCCGGCACCACGGCCTGGACGGTGCCGCGCACCAGATCCTTGGCATCGCGCACCGGGACTTCGAGCGCCAGATAGCGCGCCACCACCCGATCGACATTGCCGTCGACCACCGCCACCCGCTCGTCGCCGGTGATCGCGGCAATGGCAGCGGCCGTGTAAGGCCCGACACCGGGCAGCGTCAGCAACTCGAGGGAACGGGTTGGAAACCGGCCGCCGAACCGCTCGACGACTGCCTTGGCGCAGGCGTGCAGGTTGCGGGCGCGGGCGTAGTAGCCGAGCCCGGCCCATTCGACGAGCACCGCCTCGAGCGGCGCAACGGCGAGATCGGCCACCGTGGGCCACAGGTGGAGGAAGCGCGCATAGTAGCGCCCCACCGCCGCAACCGTGGTCTGTTGCAGCATGATTTCGCTCAGCCAGACGCGATAGGGGTCGGCAAGGATGCCGCGGGCCCGATCGGCCGGGCCCACCCGCCACGGCAGGGTACGGGCGTGTCGGTCGTACCAGGCGAGCACGGCAGCCGCATCGAGCGGCACGGGGTTTTGCTGGGGCGCGGCTTTTGACATGATGGCGGCCACAGATGGCGCGCCGCGGCAGCGGGCGCAAGCGGCGGCGGGAAGTTGTTACCAGTGGCGGACAAGCCGAAATCGAAACCGAAGGACGATGCACCGCCCAAGCGGCTCAACCGCGCGGTCGGCGTGGCGGAGGCGCTGGGCGGGGTGCTCGATCCGGCGCTGAAGAAGCGCGGCTTTGCCAGCCGCGATATTCTCTCGCATTGGCCGACCATTGCGCCGGCGCCCTACGACAAGGTGACCCGGCCGGACAAGCTCAGCTGGCCGCGCGGCGAGAAGGGCGCCGAGGGAGCAACACTCTACCTGCGCTGCCATCCCGGCCATGCCCTGGCCCTGTCGCACGAGGGCCAGCGGGTCGCCGCCTCGATCAACCGCTACTATGGCTATTTCCTCATCGGCCAGGTGCGGCTCAGTGCCGAGCCATTCGTGATCGAGGATGACGTGCCCGAGACGGTTCCGGCGTTGCCGGAGGTGACCCGTGCCAGGATCAGCCGCACGGTCGAGCGGGTGAGCGACCCGGCCGTGCGCGATGCGCTTCGACAACTGGGCCAGGCGATGGCCCGCAGAAAGCCACGCTAGCTCTCAAAATGTTCATCGCCGGTTGTGCTTGTCCCGCCTAAGTTGGGCGCGATATAGGGCGAGCAACGAAAACGGAGAAAAACTCGTGGCCAACCGTCGCAACCT
Organism: Devosia sp.; assembly: GCA_016793415.1. Classification (GTDB taxonomy): domain Bacteria; phylum Pseudomonadota; class Alphaproteobacteria; order Rhizobiales; family Devosiaceae; genus Devosia_A. Next base: position 2,248 of record JAEUMC010000833.1, read on the forward strand.
TCTCGTGGGCTCGGGCGCAGCAGTCGCCGCGGCAGCCGTAGGCACCAGCCTCAGCGCGCTGTTCGGCGCCACCGGCGCCCTCGCCCAGCAGTTCGACCAGGCCAAGCTTATGGCGCCGGCCGGCGGCGTTGCCGACCACCCGCTCGGGCCGGCGGACGCCAAGGTGACGCTGATCGAGTATCTGTCGCCGACCTGCCCGCACTGCGCCGCGTTCACCAACACGGTCTATCCGCAGCTCAAGACCGAGTATATCGACACCAACAAGATCCAGTTCATCCCGCGCCCGTTCATGCGCAACGTGCTGGACGCCGTGGTGTTCATGCTGGCCGAGGCCGCCGGTCCGGAGAAGTACCACGAGGTGATCGACACCTTCTTCAAGACCCAGGACACCTGGGCCACGTCCAACACGCCGAACGACGCCATCTTCGCCATCGCCCAGCAGCTCGGTTTTACCAAGGAAACCTACGACGCCGCCTTGACGAATCAGGACCTGTTCAAGGGACTGGAAGCGGTGCGGGACCAGGCGCTGGACGAGTTCAAGCTCCAGGGCACGCCGACGTTCTACATCAACGGCAAGATGCTGACTGGAGAAAACTCGTTTGAGGCTCTCAAGGCCGAAATCGATCCGCTGCTCTCCTAACGCGCTGTCCTATCGGGGCGCGCGATGAAATTCACGCGCCTCAAGCTGCACGGTTTCAAATCCTTCTGCGACCAGACCGAGCTCTATCTGGAGCCCGGTCTGTCCGGCGTGGTGGGACCGAACGGCTGCGGCAAATCCAACCTCGTCGAAGCGCTGCGCTGGGTGATGGGCGAAAGCTCGTACAAGGCGATGCGCGCCTCGGGCATGGACGATGTGATTTTTTCCGGCTCGGGCAGCCGGCCCGGCCGCAACACCGCCGAAGTCACCCTCGTTCTCGACAATTCCGATCGTACCGCGCCTGCGCCGCTCAACAATGCCGATGTGCTGGAAGTCACCCGGCGGATCGAGCGTGAGGAAGGCTCGGTCTATCGCGTCAACGGCAAGGAAGTGCGGGCCCGCGACGTGCAGTTGCTGTTCGCCGACGCCTCGACCGGCGCCCATTCGCCTGCCCTCGTCCGCCAGGGCCAGATCGGCGAGCTGATCGCCGCCAAGCCGCAGCAGCGCCGCGCCCTGCTCGAAGAAGCGGCCGGCATTTCCGGGCTGCACTCGCGCCGGCATGAAGCCGAACTTCGGCTGCGGGCGGCAGAACAGAACCTCGAGCGCGTCGACGACGTCATCGCGCAGGTCGAGCAGCAGCTCGAAACGCTGAAGCGGCAGGCCCGGCTGGCAGTGCGTTACCGTGCCCTGAGCGGCGATATCCGCAAGGCCGAGGCGACGCTGTTCCACATTCGCTGGATCGCGGCGCGCTTCAACGAGAAGGATGCCGAGGCGGCGCAGGCCAAGCTGGTGCGCGAGCTGGCGGAGGCCCAGCATGTCGAGCTCGAGGCGCAGAAGGTGGTGTTCCTCGCCGACAAGGCGCTGACGCCGCTGCGCGAGAAGGAGGCCGCTGCCGGCGCCGTGCTGCAGCGGCTGACGATCCTCGCCGAGCAACTGGACACTGAAGCGCGACGGGCCGAGGCGCGACTAAATGAACTCGGCGAGCGGCTGAAGCAGATCGAACAGGACGCGGTGCGCGAACGGGCGCTGGTCGGCGAGAGCGACGAGGCGCTGCAGGCCGCGGGCGAAGAGCGCGCGCATCTCGAAGCCGAGGTGGCGGGTGAGCAGCAAGCGCTTGAAGCAGCCCGCGCTGCCGCAGAGGCCGCCCAGAACGCGGTGGCCAGTGCCGAGGGTGAAGCTCGCGCCGCTGCCGACGCGCTGGCGCAGTTGCGGGCACGCCGCGCCGCTGCCGAGCGCTCCGTCGTCGAGGCGCGCTCGCGGGTGATGCGGCTCGAGACGCAGGTCGCGGACGTGGCGCGGGAGGCCGAGCAACTGGCGCGGACGCTGGGCGCCGACGCCACGCTGAACGCCAGGCGCGAGGCGCTGGAAGCGGCCCAGGACTACGCCACAGCGGCGGAAACCGCGGCTGTCAGCGCGGAGACCGCGGCCGTCGCAGCACAGGCTGCCGCCGACGCCCTGCGCCCGGAGCTGCAGCAGATCGAGGCGGCGTTGAACCGGCTCGAGGCCGAAGCGCAGACGCTGAGCCGCATCCTCAACCATGGCGGCGCCAGCCAATGGCCGGCGGTGGTCGACCAGCTCAAGGTGGCGCCGGGCTACGAAACGGCACTCGGTGCGGCGCTGGGCGACGATCTCGACGCCTCGTCGGATGCCGGCGCGCCGCTGCACTGGGCCGGCGCCAGCGCCGGCGCTGATCCCGCGTTGCCGGGTGGCGCGACGCCGCTGTCGCAGTTCGTGTCGGGCAGCCCGCTGCTGAAGCGGCGGCTGGACCAGATCGGACTGGTCGATGCGGCCGATGCGGCGCGACTGATGACTGAGCTGCAACCCGGCCAGCGGCTGACCACCAAGGCCGGCGGGCTGTGGCGCTGGGACGGGTTCGTCGCTGCGGCGGATGCGCCGACCGCCGCCGCGGAGCGGCTGGCACAGCGCAACCGGCTGGCCGAACTCGAAGCCGAAGTCGAGGAAGTACGGGCGCGGCGCAACAGCCGGCGCGCCGATGCCACCGCGCTAACCGAGGCGCTGAACGCGGCCCGCACCGATGAGCGGCGCGAGCGTGAGGCGTGGCGCAATGCGCAGCGCGAGATTGCCGTTGCGCAGGGTGAACTGGATAAGGCGCAGCGCGCCATCAGCGATCTCGCCGCCCGCCAGGTGGCGCTCGACGAGACGCGGACCAGGCTCGATGCCAGCCTCGCCGAGGCCGCCGACGCGGCCGCCGAGGCCGAGCACCTGCTGGCGGAAGCCGGCGACGAGACCGAGGCTGCTAGCCTGGCTCTATCCCGCCAGTCGCTGCTGTCGGAGCTGCGCGAGAGCGCCGACGAGGCACGCCTGAAACTCGGTGGATTCGAGACGACGGCGCGGATGCGCAACGCGCGGCTGACCCAGATCGCTGCCGACGTCGCCGCCTGGTCGCGCCGCCGCGAGGGTGCAGCCGGCCAGTTGGCGACGCTCGACGCCCGCACTGCCGAGGTGCGCGAGCAGATCGTGGCGCTGCAGGCATCGCCCGAAACCCTGGCCGAGCGTCGGCGCACCCTCGATGCCGAGATTGCCGTGGCGCGCGAGGCGCACCAGGCGGCGACGGACGCGCTCAGCGTAGGCGACACCCGGCATCGCGAGGCCGACAAGGCGCAACGGCTGGCCCATGATGCACTCTCCGGTTTCCGCGCCGAGCTCGCCCGGGTCGAGGAACGGATCAAGGGACTGATCGCGCAGCGCCATCAGATCGAGCGGCAGGTGCACGAAACGCTCAACATCGAGGCGTCGCAGACGGCGCAACTCGCCGGCATCAGACCCGAGCATGCCCTGCCCGCCGAAACACAGGTCGAATCGCAGGTCGACCGGCTGAAGGCGGAGCGCGAGCGGCTGGGTGGGGTGAACCTCGGCGCCGAAAAGGAATCCGAGGAGGTCCGCGAGAAACTCGACCTGATGGTCAAGGATCGCGACGACCTGATCGCGGCCATCGCCAAGCTGCGGGGCGGCATCCAGAGCCTCAACCGTGAGGGCCGGCAACGGCTCAACGAGGCGTTCGAGAAGGTCAACGCGCATTTCCAGGAGCTGTTCACCTCGCTGTTCGGCGGCGGCACGGCGGAACTGCAGTTCGTCGAAAGCGAGGATCCGCTGGAGGCTGGGCTCGAAATCCTCGCTCGGCCACCGGGCAAGAAGCCGTCGACCATGACGCTGCTCTCGGGCGGCGAGCAGGCCCTCACCGCGATGTCGCTGATCTTTGCGGTGTTCCTCACCAACCCCGCACCGATCTGCGTGCTCGACGAGGTGGATGCGCCGCTCGACGACGCCAATGTGGAGCGCTTCTGCAACCTGCTCGACATGATGACCCAGCGGACGGAAACCCGCTTCCTGGTGATCACCCACAATCCGATTACCATGGCCCGCGTCGACCGCCTGTTCGGCGTCACGATGGCCGAGCGCGGCGTCAGCCAGCTGGTCTCAGTGGACCTCAAAGGCGCCGAGGCGGCGGTGCGGGCGGCAAGCTAGCGTAGCTCCCCTCCCCCTCGGGGGAGGGGTCAGGGGTGGGGGTCGATCGGTGTCGATGCGTTCCCAGCGCCCCATCCTTGCCGCAATAGTGGCGGCCAGAGTCGCGATGACTCAATGTCACACCTCCTTTGGTCGGATAAACTTCCTTATTTATCAATGCGTTAGCAGTGTGTTCACAGCCTTGACACTGGTGGGGGCCGCCACTATGTTGCCCGCGACTTCGAGGGGCTCCAGTTCCAATTTTGGCCCGGAGGCGCAGGGGATAGCGGGATGGCACAGTCACGCAATACCAAGCGTCCACCGAGTGGCGAACAAGCGGGGCCCTTGACCTCGGATCTTGCAGCGCGGATCAAGCGTGCGCAGGCGGCCGAGGAAGCGCCGGGGGACGCGGAAATGTCCGCTGCCAACCGGAACCTGTCCGGGTGGAACCGCGGTATGCGGCTCGGCACGGAGTTTATTGCGGCCATCCTGGTCGGCGCAGGTATCGGTTACCTGCTCGATCTGTGGCTGAAGACCGGTCCCTGGCTGATGCTGGTGATGTTGCTGGTCGGCTTTGCGGCGGGCGTACTCAATGTGGTGCGTTCTGCAGCGGAAATGAACCGGGCGGCGCCGCCGCCCACGGCCGCGATGCGCGCGCCGGACGACGAAGAAGACGAGTGAAGGCTCCGAGCCTAAAGGGAACAGCAGTTGGCCGATCCGAATAAAGTCGACCCGATCCACCAGTTCCAGATCACCGATATCGTCTCCTTCGGTGAAGGCGGCATTTCCTTCACCAACTCAGCCTTGTTCATGGTGCTGTCGGTTGGCGTGATCGCCCTCTACCTCCTGCTCTCGACGCAGAAGCGCAGCCTGGTCCCGAACCGGGTGCAGCTGGTTTCCGAGATGCTCTACGAGTTCGTCGCCAAAATGGTGTCGGACTCGGCCGGCAAAGCCGGCATGAAGTTCTTCCCGTTCGTGTTCTCGCTGTTCATGTTCGTGCTGGTCGCCAACATGTTCGGCATGATCCCGTTCTTCTTCACCTTCACCAGCCACATCATCATCACCTTCGCCCTGGCGCTGCTGGTGTTCGTGGTGGTGATCGTCTACGGCCTCTACAAGAACGGCCTGAAGTTCCTCAAACTGTTCGTGCCGTCGGGGGTCCCCGGCTACGTGCTCCCCATCGTGGTGCCGATCGAGGTGGTTTCCTTCCTCTCGCGCCCGATCTCGCTCAGTGTTCGTCTCTTCGCCAACATTCTCGCCGGTCACATCACCCTCAAGGTGTTCGCGGGCTTCATCGTGACGCTGGGCGGCCTCGGCTTCCTCGGCTGGCTCGGTGCACTGCTGCCGCTGGTGATGACCGTGGCGATCACGGCGCTCGAATTCCTCGTGGCGGCCCTGCAGGCCTACGTCTTTGCAGTGCTGACCTCGATGTACATCAACGATGCGATCCATCCGTCGCATTGATCTAGGCCGGTTCACAGTGAGGCGACGGCAAGCGTCGCCAATCGGTCGCAAAATGGAGCAGACTACAAATGGAAGCTGAAGCAGCAAAGTTTATCGGCGCGGGTATTGCGGCCGTGGGTATGGCCGGCGCCGCCATCGGCGTGGGCAACATTTTCGGTAGCTTCCTGTCGGGCGCCCTGCGCAACCCGGCAGCGGCTCAGGGCCAGTTCGGTAACCTGATTTTCGGTTTCGCCGTGACCGAAGCTCTGGGCATTTTCTCGTTCCTGATCGCTCTCCTGCTGCTGTTCGCAGTCTGATTTCGCGACAGGCGGCTTAGGCCGACCGAACACGGGCTCCGGGTCTCGATCCGGGGCTTTAACGGCCGCAAAAGGGTTTCGAGATGGCGGGTTCAGCCCAAGACATCATTATCGTGGCGCAGGCCGAAAGTGGCGACGCGCTCCAGCAGGGCGAGGTCGTTGCACCCGCCGAGGAGCATGCCGCCGAAGGTGAGCATGCAGCACCGGCCGACGCCGGCGCGACCGACACGCATGCTTCCACCGAGGCGCATGCGGAGGTGTTTCCGCCATTCGATCCGGCGAGCTTCGGCGGCCAGCTGCTCTGGCTCGCCATCACGTTCGCGGCGCTGTACTTCCTGATGAGCCGCGTGGCCCTGCCCCGCATCGGCTCGATCCTCGAAACGCGCCGGACCCGTATCGAAGGCGACCTGAAGGAAGCCGAGCGGCTCCGCCAGGAGACCGAGAAGGCCGCTGCCGCCTATGAGGCTGCGCTGGCCGAAGCCCGCAAGAATGCCCACGGCATTGCCGAGGAAACCCGCGCCGGGATCAAGGCCGACATCGACGGCCGTCGTGCCGACGTGGAAGCCGGGCTCGCCAAGCGCGTGGCGGAAGCGGAAGCCCGCATCCAGGCCGACAAGGACGCAGCGCTCGCCAATGTCGGCAGCATCGCGGCCGAGACGGCCCAGGCGCTGGTCGCCAAGATCTCTGGCAGCGTGTCCGCGGCGGAAGCCAAGGCCGCGGTTGCCGCGGCTTCGAAGGAGTAAGCGGAGATGTGGAGCTTCGGGTTCGACGCCACCACCGGCGCCACCATCTGGGCGACCATCGCGCTCGTCATCTTCATCGGCATCGTCGTCTATTTCGGCGTGCCCAAGACGATCGGCAAGATGCTCGACGACCGCATCAAAAAGATCGAAACCGACCTCGCCGAAGCCGAAGCGCTGCGCGCTGAAGCCAAGGCCCTGCTCGAGGACTATTCGCGCCGTCGCGAAGAAGCCGAGAAGGAAGCCGAGGACATCGTCACCGCCGCCCGCGAAGAGGCGTTCCGGCTGACCGCCGAGGCCAAGTCCTCGCTGGAGGCCATGGTGGCCCGTCGCGAGAAGGCCGTGGCCGACAAGATCGCCCAGGCGGAGGCCCAGGCCGTGTCGGAAGTGCGGGCCCGCTCGGCGGATCTCGCTGTCGCCGCTGCCCGCGTGCTGCTCGAAAAGCAGGTCGCAACCAAGGGCGACGTGCTGGTCGACCAGGCCATCAAGGATGTGGCCGCCCGCCTGAACTAAGGTTCGGTGGCAGTGCTGAGATTGAGATGCCCGCGCAAGCGGGCATTTTCTTTTTGGGAGCCATCGTGCCTCCCAGAACCCCCTCTCTTGCGAAAACTAAGGACT
>JAEUMC010000904.1 GCA_016793415.1 Devosia sp.
CTCGATCTGGGTGATCCTCGCCGGCCACATCGCGCTCTGCATCGGCCTCGCCATCATGTTCACGCCGCTGTTCACCGCCTCGCTGAGCTCGCTCCCGATGCAGCTCTACTCGCATGGCTCGGCCATCCTCGGCTCGGTCCAGCAGGTGGCGGGCGCGGCGGGCGTGGCATTGTTCATCGCGCTGATGACCATCCAGTCGACCGCGCTGACCGCTGCCGGCACCGAGCCGGTCACGGCACTCGCCGCCGGCATCCGCACCGGTTTCATGACCGGCGCGATCATCTCGCTGTTCGCCATCGTCGCGGCCTTCTTCGTCAAGAAGCCGCCGGCGAACCCCGAAATGGCCGGCATGGGCGGGCACTAAGCATCTCGTGCTTCACGTGAATCATTGATTGCCTCGGGCGCCGGACACTGTCCGGCGCCCGATTTCTTTTCGGCCCCTGTCGAAATGGCCGCGCCTCGCCCGACATTGTCTTGAGAGCAATGAGGGATGTGACGATGACCAGGATCACCCAGCTGATGGACGGAATCCTGCTCGGGGAATGCCCGCGCTGGCATGGTAACAAGCTCTGGTTCGCCGATTGGGTCGGCCAGAAGCTCTACACCATCGACGCCGACGGCCGCCCGACCGTCGAGGCGGAAGTGGCTTCGCTCCCCTTCTCGTTCGACTGGCTGCCGGATGGCCGCATGTTGCTGGTCCACGCCGCCGACAACGAGCTGAAGCTGCGCCAGCCCGATGGCAGTTTTGTTCGCTTCGCCGATCTCTCCGGCCTGTCGGAGCGGGGCTGCAACGAAATCACCGTGCACCCCAGGGGGCATATCTACGTCAACAACGTCGATTTCGACTTCCCCGGCGGCGAGTTCCGGCCGGGGTTCATTGCGCTGGTGGCGCCCGACGGCACCAGCCGCAAGGTGGCCGAAGGCCTCGCCTTTCCGAACGGCATGGCGATCCTCGCCGACGGCAGGACCCTGGTCTGCGCCGAGTCGTTCAACGGCAACCTCACCGCCTTCGACATCGCCGAGGATGGCAGCCTTGCCAACCGCCGGCTCTGGGCCAATGTCGGGCAATATGGCAATGACGGCATCTGCGCCGATGCCGAGGGCGCCATCTGGACCTCCACCGGCCCGACGGTGCTGCGCGTCCGCGACGGTGGCGAAATCGTCGAAAAGTTCGAGCTCGATCGCATGTGTTTTGCCGTGATGCTCGGCGGTTCGGATGGCAAGACGCTCTACATGGTCGCCAACGAGTGGACCGGCAGCGTCGATGTCAGCCAGCCGACGGGCCGGGTGTTCAGCACCCGCGTTGCGGTGCCGCATGCGGGGTATCCGTAGGGCATTGACTGCTAAACCGGTGGCTGTGGACCCCCACCCTTGATCCCTCCCCGCAAGGGGGAGGGAGACGCAAACTGAGATGCCAGTGTGAGGGTCTCCCTCCCCCCTTGCGGGGAGGGGACAGGGGTGGGGGGCAGCCCGCACCGGCGCGCCTGCTTACCCGCAAGCACCCCGAAAAACAGAAAGGCGCTCAACCCGTGAGGGGAGCGCCTTTCATTGGCTGGGATCATGTCGCCGGGAGGGACAGCGCCCCGATCCAACCGTTGACCGATATATGTGAACCCGGTTTCAGGGTTTCAAGGGGTGGCTATTCGATCCGTTTGCCGGGCTGGCTGTAACCGCCCTGGTGCAGGGTCAGGCTCGCCGCCTGGCCGTCGGCCCCGAGCTCGAAGCTGAGCTGCGCATCCACCACCTTGTAAAAGAACGTCGTCTCGTTCTCGGCAAACACCGGCAGCTTCTGCTGGCCGGTCGCCTGCACGAACAACCCGTCACCTTCGCGCGTCACCTCCAGTACGAAGGCCGGGGTCAGGGCATATTTGCCGACATAGCGCTCGAGCAGCGCCGGATCGATCTCGGCCGCCTGGCGCAGTTTCGGCATCGCCGCCAGCGGCAGGCCCGGCTCGAGGATGTGGAAACCGATATCCTCGATCCCCACCGTGCTCGCCATGTTGGAGAGCACCACCACGCCCTTGCCGGTGGCGCGATCATAGCCGGCAAAGGCGTTGTAGCCGCCGGTCATGCCATTGTGCCAGGCGATCTCGCCCTTCGGGTGGGTGAGGGTGAACCAGCCCATGCCGACCTTGCCGCCGCTCGGGTCGGAGGCGCGGGTCCGCTTCAGCATGATGGCAAAGGCCGGGTCGAGCGGTGAAGGCACTGCCCCGCTGGCCGCGGCGATGAACTTGCTGACGTCGGCAACAGTCGAACGCAGCGCCCCGGCGCCGGCGAACACCTCGAGGTCCCAGTTGCTGACCGGGTTGCGCGCCGCGTCGTGACCGCTCGCCAGGCGAGTCTTGAGCTCCGGCGTCGTGGTCAGCGCCGTTTCGGTCATCCCCAGCGGGGTAAAGATCCGCTCCTCGAGCAGGCTCGCATAGCTCCTGCCGGTGACATGCTCGATCGCCTGCGCCACCAGCGCGAGACCAATATTGGAGTATTCGAACTCGGTGCCGATATCGCGCGGCAGCTGGTAACTCTGGAGAAAGGCCCGCAGCGGTTCGGGACCGTAGCCGGCATAGGGGTTGGCCGGATTGCCGGCCCCCAGATCCGGCGGTACCGGCGGCAGGCCGGACGAATGCGTCACGAGGTCAAAGGCAGTGATCTGCCTGCCGCCGCGCTGCGGCAGCACCGTGCCTTCGGGCAGATACTTCACGATCGGTGCATCGAGGTCGATCTTGCC
>JAEUMC010000911.1 GCA_016793415.1 Devosia sp.
TCAGGCGGCTGCGTAGACTTTCTCGCCGCCGATCCAGGTCGAGCGCACCTTCAACTCGTCGCTGAGCACAGCGAAATCGCCGCGGGCGCCTTTGGTGAGGTGGCCACGATCGGCTCCGGCGCGGATGGCGCGGGCGGGATAGAGGCTCGCCATTCGCAGGGCCTCGTCGAGGGGGACGCCGATGGTCTGGTGCACAGAGCGGATGGCGTCGACCATCGCGAGGTCGGCCCCGGCAAGCGTGCCGTCGGCAAGCCGGAGCGCCCCGTCCTTGCGATAGACGGTGCGACCGGTCAGCTCGAACTCGGTCCAGTCAGTGCCGGTGATCGACATGGCGTCGGAGACGAGGAAGATCTGACCAGGGCCGCGCTTGGCGCGTAACGCGATGCCGAGCGAGGTGGGGTGGACGTGAATGCCATCAGCGATGATGCCGGCGTCGAGCCCGGGCAGATCGAGAACAGCGCCAACGAGGCCCGGCTCACGGTTGCCGATCTGGCTCTGCGCATTGAACAGGTGGGTAGCCATCGAGGCGCCGGCCTCGACCGCGGCGGCCACCTGCGCATAGCTGGCGTCAGAGTGACCGATGCTGACGATGATGCCGGCTGCGGCGAGACGAGAAATCTGTTCTGGGCCAACGGTTTCGGCGGCAACGGTAATGAGGAGAGTCGGGAGCGCCCGCTTGGCTGCGAGCAGTCGCTGCAGGTCCGACTCATCCATCGGACGGATCAGCGCCGGATCATGAGCGCCCTTGCGCGCCACCGACAGGTGCGGGCCTTCGAGATGGAGGCCGAGGAAGCCAGGCACGCCCTGCTCCACCGCCGCAGCGCCGGCCGCGATGACGGCTTCGTTCTTGGGCACCGTGTCGGTGATGAGCGTCGGCAGGCTTCCGGTACAGCCGAACTTCGTCAGGGTCGCGCAGATGGTCCGGATGGCGTCGAGGGTCGGCGTGTCGTTGAGCAACGCGCCACCGGCGCCATTGACCTGCAGATCGAGAAAGCCGGGGACAATCATCGCGCCGTCGGCTGGGACGCGGATGGCGTCGGTCGGCGAGTCGGCGGCAATCAGCCCCTCGACCTTGCCGTCGGCAACGACCAGCGCCATGTGGTCATGCCATTCGGCGCCATCGAAGATGCGGGCGCCAATGAAGGCTTGCTTGTTCTGGGGCATGCGAACTCCGAGTGCTTGGCTGCCGCTCACCTGAGATGAGGGCCTCTGGCCTCATCCGGCCCCTCTCTCCATGAAGCGAGGGGACGCTGGGGCGACATGAACTAAACCGCAGGCGGTCTCAGATGGTTTCGGTCACCTTCTTGAGGTGCGGGGGGCGATCGGGATCGAAGCCGCGGCGGCGGCTCAAAGCTTCGACGAAGCCATAGAAGCTGACGATCAGCGCCAAGGCGTCGGTGATGGCGTGGCCGGAAGCGGCAAACGGCAGGCGTTCGGCGCTCCTTGCATTGACCGAGGTAATGAAGACGCGGGCGCCCTGCCCGGCCAACCGCTCGGCGACCTCCGCAACGGAGGCTTCGGCGGCGTCGCGGGCGGCAAGCGCCAGCACCGGGAAGTGGTGCTCGACGATGCGGGCCGGCCCGTGGATGACTTCGGCGGCACTGTAGGCTTCGGCGTGGATGCCGCAGGTTTCCTTGAACTTGAGCGCCGCTTCGTTGGCGATGGCCAGCGCCGGGCCGCGGCCGAGAACGTAGAGCGACTGGTGTTGGTCGAGCGCGCCGAGCAGCGGCGACCAATCGCAGTGCACGGCCTCTTCCAGCACCTCAGGTAGTGATTCCAGCGCCGCCAGCAACGCCTTGTCTTCCAACCAGTTTCCGACCAGACCGAGGCCGGCGACGACCGAAGCGACGAAGGTCTTGGTGGCGGCGACCGACTTCTCCTCACCGGAGCGCAGCGCGATGGTCTGGTCGGCCGCCTGAGCGAGCGGCGAATCCGGCGTGTTGGTCAGGGCGAAGGTGAGCGCGCCGCTCTTCCTGGCGGACCGGGTCATGCCGACAATGTCGGGGCTCTTGCCCGACTGCGAGATGGCGATGGCGGCGGTGCCCTTGAGCTTCAGCTCGCGACCGTAGATCGAATAGACCGAAGGACCGACCGAGGCGACCGGCACCCCGGCGAGCAGTTCGATGGAGTATTTCAGGAAGGACGAAGCGTGGTCGGAGGAGCCGCGCGCGATGGTGACGATAGCGGTGGGGTCGGCGGCACGCAGCGCCTTGCCGGCCGCCGCGAAATCGGCCTTGCCGTCCGAGAGCAGGCGGGCAATCGCCGACGGGGTTTCCTCGACTTCCTGGCGCATGTAGCTGGCATTGGCGGCTGGGGTCACGGCATCACTCACGGTTGGCAGTCATTTGCGGGTGGCGTCGCCGACTCTCAGTTCGGCAACGAAATCATAGGTGTCGCCGCGATAGACCGAGCGGGTCAGTTCGACAACCTTACCCGAAGGCAGGTAGGCGATGCGCTCGATATGGAGCGCGGCGGCGCCCACGGGGATTTCGAGGAGGCGCGCGTCGTCTTCCTCGAGATTGGCGGCACGGATGCGCTGGATGGCCCGCACCGGACGGTTGCCGGTCTTGTCGAGATGGGCATAGAGCGACGAGCCGACCGCAGCCGGATCCGGCAGGGTCTCGGCAGACAAGGCGGCCCGCTCGATGGCCAGCGGCATGTCGCCGGACAGACGGAGGCGGGCCACGCGAGCAACGCGATCGCCCGGAGAAAGGCCGAGGATTACGGTTTCGTCAGGCGACGGGTCGTAAATGCCACGATCGAGCCAGATGGCGCGAACCGCCATGCCGCGGCGCGCCATATCCTCGGTGAAGGAAGTGAGCTGGCTCAGCGACTGCTCGACGCGGCTTTGCTGCGGCGCGACGAAGGTGCCGGAACCATGACGCTGGATCAGCAGGCCGTCGCGCACCAGGTGCTGCACGGCCTTGCGCACGGTGACGCGCGAGACTTCGACCTTGGCGGCGAGATCGCGTTCGGAGGGAAGTGCGTCGCCGGGCTTGATGGCGCCGCGGGCAACCGCATCCTCGATCCAGCGCTTCAACTGCAGGTAAAGCGGACCGCCCTGCGGCAGGATCACGGCTTCGGCGCTGAAGAGGTTGCTGGTCAAATTGCCTGTCCCGGACCAAATCACCGGGTGAGAACGCCCCGGTGCAGGTGTAGCCCCACATCTTCCCTATAATACCAATAAAAGACCATTTACCAAGCGGTTTCTGGTACTGCGGCCCCGCTTCGCTGTGAGATCGGTCCCACCCGAGCTGGTTCTACCGACGATTCTCCAGTACGCGGCTCGACAAGTGGTATGTTTTTGGCATTAATGCCAAAGCAGGTAGACCTCGATGGGAGCGTGGTTGGGATGCCGGAACAGTCACCATTGCTGGCAGGCGCGGCCGTCGTGGATATCACCCCCCCGGCGGGGCTGATGATGTCCGGCTATGCGGCGCGGACGCAGCCAGCGACCGGCAGCCACGATGCCCTGACGGCACGCGCCATCGCCGTGGGCGATACGGCCATTGTAGTGGCCGACGTGATTGGCCTCCACGAAGACAGCTGTGCGCGGATCCGCTCGCGCTGCCGGTTGCCGGGCGATCGGGTGGTGGTTATCGCAACCCACACGCATGGCGGGCCGGTGAGCATGGCCGCCCGCGGCGGCGCCGGCTGGGATGCCGGCTTCCTGGCACGATTGGAAGACGGCTGTGTCGAAGCGCTCGATCGCGCGGTCGCAGCGCAGCGGCCAGCGGTTCTTTCGGCCGGAACTGGCGCCAATCCGGGTGTCGCTTTCAATCGCCGGCACGATGGCGGTGTCATCGATCCGGCCGTGCCGATGTTGCGGATCGATGGCGTCGATGGCAGGGCGATTGCCGTCCTCGCCGCCCATGCCTGTCACCCGGTGGTGCTGGCAGCCTACAACCGGCAGTACACGGCCGACTTTCCCAACTATGTGCGCGAGGCGCTGCAGGCTGCCGTTCCGGGTGCCGTGGCGGTGTTCATGACCGGCTGCGCCGGGGATATCAGCACCGGGCACTCGCCGCATTCGTCGATCAGCACAGTGCCGACCGCCGACCGCACCTTTGCCGAAGCGGAACGGCTGGG
>JAEUMC010000930.1 GCA_016793415.1 Devosia sp.
TCCACACCACGCCCGCCTTGATCTTGGGCGCAATGTCGAGCGCGACGTTGATGTCCTCGCTCCAGATGGTGGCGGCGAGCCCGTACTTGGTGTTGTTGGCGAGCGCCGCGGCTTCTTCGTGCGTGCGGAACGTCATCGCAACCAGCACCGGCCCGAAGATCTCCTCGGTCACCACGGTGTGGCTCGGCGAGACGTTGGTGATCAGCGTCGGCTTCAGGAAGCAGCCGCCCTTGGGCAGGTCGAGATCGGGCTCATAGACTTCGCCGCCTTCCGCCGCGCCCTTCTTCACCAGGTCGCGCACCCGCTCGACCTGCACCGGCGCCACCAGCGCCCCGATGTCGATGGCCTTGTCCAGCGGATCGCCGACCCGAAGCTTGCTCATCCGCTTCTTGAGCTTCCTGATGAACCTGTCCTCGATCGACTCCTGCACCAGCAGCCGCGAGCCGGCGCAGCAGACCTGGCCCTGGTTGAACCAGATGGCGTCCACCAGCCCCTCGACGGCGCTGTCGAGGTCGGCATCCTCGAACACGATGTACGGCGACTTGCCGCCGAGCTCGAGGCTGAGGCCCTTGCCGGTGCCCGCCGTCGCGGCGCGGATGATCTTGCCCACCTCGGTCGAGCCGGTGAAGGCGATCTTGTCGATATCCGGATGGTTGGTGATCGCCGCGCCCGTGCCGCCCTCGCCGGTGACGATGTTGACCACCCCCGGCGGCAGCCCGGCCTTCTCGCAGATCTCGGCGAACAAGAGCGCCGTCAGCGAGGTGAACTCCGCCGGCTTCAGCACCACGGTGTTGCCCGCCGCGATCGCCGGGGCGATCTTCCAGGCCAGCATCAGCAGCGGGAAGTTCCACGGGATGATCTGGCCGCACACCCCGTAGGGCACGTGGTCGGGGAACTCGCGGTCGCGATGCTGCGCCCAGCCGGCGTGATGATAGAAGTGCCGGGCGACCAGCGGGATATCGAGATCGCGGCTCTCCCGGATCGGCTTGCCGTTGTCCATCGACTCCAGCACCGCGAACAGCCGCGAATGCTTCTGGATCAGCCGGGCGATGGCGTAGAGGTATTTGCCGCGCTGGTAGCCCGACAGCGCCGACCATTTCGGGAACGCCGCGCGGGCGGCCTTCACCGCCGCATCGACATCGGCGGCGGTGCCGTCGGTGACCTGAGCGAGAACCTTGCCATTGGCCGGGTTTTCGGACGCAAAGGTCTTGCCTGGCTTGGTCCAGGCGCCGTTGATGAAGTGGCCAAAGCTGTTGTCGTACGCGGCAAGCCAGGCCAGCGCGACATCCGGGCTTTCGGGGGCCGGGCCGTAATCGAGGGAGGTGAAGATGTCGGCGATCTTGTTCATGGTTTCCTCCGTCGATTGAGCGTGGGGCTCACCCCTCATCCGCCCTTCGGGCACCTTCTCCCACAAGGGGAGAAGGCCACGCCGCAACTGTCTCAGTCAGGCCTTCTCCCTTGATGGGAGAAGGTGGGCGAAGCCCGGATGAGGGTGGGGCCGCCGGCCCCGACCGTGCCTCACACCATCGGCATCCGATAGTCCGCGGCGTAGTGTCCGGTCAGCGTGTGTTCGAGTTGCCGCTCGATATCGGTCAGCAGGCTCGAGGCGCCGAAGCGGAACAGGTGCGGCTGCAGCCAGTGGGTGCCGAGCTCTTCCTTCATCAGCGCCATGTAGTCGAGCGACAGTTTTGCCGTGGCGATGCCGCCGGCCGGCTTGTAGCCGATCTCGATACCGGTTTCCTCGTGGAACCAGCGGATCATCCGCACCATCGACAGCGAGGTCTGGAGGTTGGCGTTGACCTTTTCCTTGCCGGTCGAGGTCTTGATGAAATCAGCGCCGGCCAGCATGCAGACCAGCGAGGCTTTTGCCACATTGGTCTGCGTCGCAAGTTCGCCGGTGCCCAGAATGGTCTTGATGTGCGCGTCGCCGCAGGCTTTGCGCATGGCTTTGACTTCGTCGTACAGCGCCTGCCAGTCGCCGCGCAGCACCATGCCGCGCTCGATGACGATGTCGATCTCATTGGCGCCGTCGGCCACCGAGGCCTCGATCTCGGCGAGGCGGGTCGAGAGCGGCGCGAGGCCGTGCGGGAAGGCAGTGGAGACCGCCGCGACATTGATGCCGGTGCCCCTCAGCGCATCGACAGCGGTCTTGACGAAAGAGTGGTAGACGCAGACCGCGGCCGGTTTCACCTCGAGGTCGGCGACGCCGAGGCCATCGATGATGTCCTGCCGCACTGGATGGCGGGCCTTGGCGCAGAGGCGCTCGACCCGGCCCGGGGTATCGTCGGAATTGAGCGTCGTCAGATCCATCAGGGTGATGGCCTTCAGCAGCCAAGCCGCCTGCCAGTCCTTCTTCACCGTACGACGGGCCGGCAGCGTCGCGGCGCGCCGCTCGAGTGCCGAGCGGTTCATGCGGACGCGTTCGACCCAATCTAGATCGAGCGGGAAACCGGGGTTGCGCCTATGCTTGGCGGCATCCTGCAGTGCGGGTGCACTCGCCGGCTTGGCCTTGGCATTCGGCTTGGTTGCAGCCGGATCGACGACGCGAAGTTCCATGGATGGCCTCCAGACCGCCTTGGGTTAGCCCCTTAGTGCGGCAGTTTCCTGACGGGCATTATCGGCCCAAAAACTCGGGTCCGAAAGAGTGCGGCAGCAGTTGCGCGATGGTCTGTTCCAGCGGCGTGCCGTCGATGCCGTGCGAGACGACCACGACGTCCTGATCGGCGAACTCGCGGATGCGCTGGCGGCAACCGCCGCACGGGGTGACGGGCGTCGTGCCCGGGCCGGTGGTGTAGACGCGCTTGATGCGGCGCCCGCCACCGGCGAGCATGGCCGCAATGGCCGACGGCTCGGCGCAGTTGCCCACCGGATAGGCGGCGTTCTCGACGTTGCAGCCGACATAGATCTTGCCGTCATCGGCAAGGATCGCGGTACCGACCTGGAAGTTCGAGTACGGCGCATAGGCCTTGGCGCGAACGGCTTCGGCGGCAGCCAGAAGCTGCGGGTCGAGCGGATGAGGCATCAGCGTTCCTTGGTGTAGGCGACGCCACCGGCCTTGGGGCCGACGGCCTTGCCGATGAAGCCGGCGAGCAGGATCACCGTCAGCAGGTAGGGCAGCGCCTGGATGGCCTGGACCGGCACGCCGACGCCGAAGATCTCGGCGCCCTGCAGGCGTATCTGCAGTGCATCGAGGAAGCCGAACAACAGGCAGGTGAACATCGCCGGCACCGGCTTCCACTTGGCGAAGATCAGCGCAGCGAGCGCGATGAACCCTTTGCCGGCGGTCATGTTGTTGCCGAAGCCCGAGCCCTGGGCGATCGAGAAGAAGGCCCCGGCGAGACCGCAGAGGAACCCGGTGATCAGCACCGCCTGGTAGCGCAGTCTCGTGACCGAGATGCCGGCGGTATCCACTGCCTTGGGGTTCTCGCCGACGGCACGCAGCCTGAGGCCGAAGCGGGTGCGATAGAGCACCCACCAGGTGATCGGCACGGCGAGGAAGGCGACATAGACCAGGATGTTGTGGCCCGAGATCAGCTCGGAATAGATCTGGCCGATGACCGGCACGCCCGCCAGTTCGTTGGCAAAGGGCAGATCGAT
>JAEUMC010000934.1 GCA_016793415.1 Devosia sp.
TTGCCAACAGGAGCCGACAGATGGACATCAAGAGCGTGCTGGTCAGCCTCGAACCGCGGATCGCTCCGACCACCCTGGGCGCCGCAGTGGATATCGCCCGTCGCTTCAAGGCCAGCCTCATCGGGCTTGCCGCCGCGGAACCCTCGTCGGTGTTGCTCGAAGGGCCGGCCGGCATCTATCAGTACAGCGCCGCGCGTACCGCGATCGAAGAGGCGCTCGCATTGGCAAAAGCCGATTTCGAAGCGAGGGCGCCGCGCGATCTGGTGCGTGGTTTCGTCAGCACCGTCGAGAACCCCACCCAGGCCTTGCGACGGGAGTCGCTTGCGAGTGACCTGCTGATTGTCGAGGCCCGCCCTGGCCTCATGGAGTACAGCGCCCATCCCGATATCGGCGAGCTGGTGCTGACCACCGGGCGGCCGGTGCTGGCGCTCGCGCCGACGGGCGAGCGGTTCAGGGCCAGCAACATCGTCATCGCCTGGAAGGATACCCGCGAGGCGAGGCGCGCCGTCGCCGACGCGCTGCCATTCCTCAGCGGTGCCGACCAGGTGCTGGTGGCCAGCGTGGACGAAGGCGACTACACCAGCGAGCGGGGACGACTGGACACCATCGTCTCGTGGCTGCATCTGCACGGTCTGCCGGCCCGCGGCGAGGTTCTGCCGATGGGGCAGGACCTCGCCAGCACCATCCATGGTACCGCAACAGCGATTGGAGCCGACCTGATCGTCGCCGGAGGCTACGGGCACAGCCGGTTCAGGGAGTGGCTGCTGGGCGGCATGACCCAGGGATTGCTCGAGCAACCGACCGTCAGCCTGCTCCTGTCCAACTAGCAGGCCCGTCCAGGCGGGCCGTCGCACCGAGAGTCGTGATGCTCAACTATCGCGTTTCCGCCCGGAGGACCGACAACCATGGCAGTATCGCCATGGCCAAATCGGCACGGGTGACGCTCGATACCGATACTGGCGGGCGCGACGACGCCATGAACCCGGTCGAACTGCTGCTCTCGGCCCTTGCGGCCTGCATCATCAAGGGTATAGAGCGGGTCGCGCCGATGATCCATTTCCGCTTCGAGGATGTGCAGATCGAGATCGAGGCGGCTCGACAGGATGTTCCGCCCAAGCTGGTTTCGATCCACTATCGCTTGCTCGTCCGGACCTCCGAAACCGACCAGCGGCTGGAACTCCTCCACACCAATGTCCGCAAATACGGAACGATCTACAATACCCTGGCATCCACCATCGCGCTCAGCGGCACAATCGGTCGGTTACCGTGACCTCCGGCGACATTCGCCCCGCCGACGCAGATGGTTGACCAAAGTCCGTCCCGGCCTTCGGGGGCGGCGTATGATCGGCTTCAAACCAGGCTCCTCGCCCAGTCGGCGGCACGGTCGATCTCGCCCGGCTTGAGGGGGCCTCTCATGCCGGCCACGAGGAAGCCTGCAATGTCGCTCTTGCGCACATATCCCCGGCCGCGGAGCATTTCGTCCATGCGGCTCCCGGCGTAGCCGCCGACCTCAACCACCCATCGCAACGCTCCTGACCGGACCGCACCCGGTTCGATCCTCGTGTCGAACACCGCCACCGCGGTCCCCCCGGATCGCGGGGTAAGCCCCGCCACCAGGTCCGAGATCTGCGGGGTCGGCCGGAAGCCGCGCGTCGGCGAACCGACGATCAACAGATCGGCGGTGCCGAGGTCGGTTTGCCGAGCCTGCTGCACCGACACGAGCCTGACGGAATTGTCGGGCTCCAGAGCAGTTGCGATCGCCGCCGCGACCTTGGCGGTGTTGCCGTAGATGCTGTCGTAGGCGACGATGATGTTCACGACGGGCCTCCCGGTGCGCTGGCGGCGAGAGCATCAGGCGTCTTGCTTGACCTGCTTGAGTTTTTCGATGCCGAGGGCCCGAAGCACCAGCGTCTCGTAGAACGGCTCCGAGTGGCCCGAGCGCATCTTGTGCAGATAATACTTCTCGAAGCCGACCTTGGCGCCATGTACCCAACTGCCCGAAGCCGACCAGTTGACGTTGCGTGGTGGGATCTGCGGCTGGGCCACGAAGGCGACACCGCTGTCGCCGAAATCGGCCAGACAGACCGCATTCCAGGTGGGCACCGCCGATGGCTGCTTGCCCTCGATGAGGCTAGCGATGTTCTGGGCCGTCGCAGTGACCATCGACTCGATCATGAAGCCCGTCTTGGGCACACCGACCGGAACCGGCGTCTTGCCCAAAGGCGGGATCGCAACGCACACCCCGACCGAGAAGATCTCGGGGAAGCTCGGGTTGCGCTGATGCTTGTCGGCGAGGATGAAGCCGCGCGGATTGGTCAGGCCTTCGATGCCGCGCACCGCTTCGACGCCGCGGAAGGCGGGAATCATCATCGAAAAGGCGAACGGCACCTGGTGCGACTGTCTGAGCGTGCCGTCCTCGGCGAACTCCGACACGTAGACGTTGCCTGCCTCGACCTTGTCCAGCCTGGCGTTGGTGATCCACTTGATGTGATGCTGGCGCAATTCGCTCTCAAGCAGCCCCCTTGTATCGCCGACGCCGTCCAACCCGAGGTGTCCGATGTAGGGCTCGGGGGTGATGAAGGTCATCGGCACCCGGTCGCGTACCTTGGCCTGGCGCAGGGCTTTGTCGAGGATGAAGGCGAATTCGTAGGCCGGCCCGAAGCACGAGGCGCCCTGTACCGCGCCAACCACCACCGGGCCGGGATTGGCGACCAGCCGATCGAACGCCGTCTTTGTGCTGAGGGCATGCTCGATGAAGCAAACCGACTGGGTTTCCGCCGCCGGTCCGAAGCCGGGGATTTCGTCGAAGGCGAGGTCCGGGCCAGTCGCGATGACGAGGTAGTCGTAGGTGATGAAGCTGCCGTCCAGCAGCTCGATCGATTTCGCTGCGGGATCGAGCCGCCTGGCGCCCTGCGGGTAGAGCGAGATATCCCGCCGCTTGAACACCGGCTCGAGATCGATCTCGACCTGCTCGCGTTCCCGCCAGCCGACGGCGACCCAGGGGTTGGAAGGCACGAAGTGATAGTGGTGCCCCTTGTTCACCACCGAGATCCGATGCTCCGATCCGAGCCGGTCCCGCAGTTCATAGGCCATGATGGTCCCACCGAGGCCGGCTCCCAGAACGACGACATGCGACATTTCGAACTCCTCTCCTCTCGACCGGCCGGGACCGACTGCCTCGCAGGGCAGCGTTCGACCACCTGATGATATGGAACGGCGGCACCTGCCAATGTCGGTCTAGCGCACGGCCATGCGGCGCGATTTGACCTGCGACAAATGACGGGTGGTCCAAACCAGCCGGCGCACTTGCGGTGCGCCCTCGAGGCGTTGGCGCAGCAGCACGTCGCCTTGGCTGAGGTGAGCTCTTCGGCGCCCTATCGACAGGATCGTCGGGCGCAAAGATGCGCGTTACCGGTCACAGGTCACGCTTTGCTCGTTTCGCCATCGGAGCACCTGATGGCCTCACCCAACTCCATTCGCCCCAGCTTGGATCCCATTGATCCTCGCGACCGAAATGAACGAAGATAACCGGCTTGCCGCGCCTCGGGTGTTGCGCGTT
>JAEUMC010000001.1 GCA_016793415.1 Devosia sp.
CCTGGTGGCGCTGCCGAGCGCGATCTCCGCGGCCCTGGGGACCGAGACGGAGATCGAGCGCATCGCCAAGGGACTGCCGAAGGCCAAGGACGTGCTCTACCTGGGGCGCGGGCAGATGTTCCCCATCGCCATGGAAGGTGCCCTCAAGCTCAAGGAAATCAGCTACATCCACGCCGAAGGCTACGCCGCCGGCGAGCTGAAGCACGGGCCGATCGCCCTGGTCGACGAACTGATGCCGGTGATCGTCGTCGCCCCTTCGGACGAGCTGATGGGCAAGACCCTTTCCAACATGCAGGAGGTGGCGGCGCGCGGCGGCAAGATCATCCTGATCACCGACGAAGTCGGCAAGGAAACCGTGGGCGAGGGCGTGGCCGAAGTACTGGTGTTGCCGAAGGTCGCGAGTTTCGTGGCGCCGATCCTCGCCACCATTCCGGTGCAGTTGCTCGCCTATCACACCGCCTCGTTCATGGGCACGGACGTCGACCAGCCGCGCAACCTCGCCAAGAGCGTGACGGTTGAATAAGCCGTTCTTCGAGCACGAGCCCGAGCTCAACGTTTTCGGCGAGCCGCTGATCTTGTGCTCGATGAACCCGCTGACCGGGTTCTTCCGCAATGGCAATTGCATCACCGGCCCGCTCGATGAAGGCCGGCACACGGTGTGCGCTGTGATGACCGACGCGTTCCTCGCGTTCTCGAAATCGCGCGGCAACGACCTCAGTACACCAATGCCGGAATATGCGTTTCCGGGGCTGAAGGCGGGCGACCGCTGGTGCCTCGTGGCGCTGCGCTGGGTCGAGGCGCTGGAGGCCGGCATGGCGCCGCAGGTGGTGCTGAAGGCGACGCACCAGTCGGTGCTGAATTATGTCGAGATCGATGTGCTCAGGAAGTACGCGGTGGCGTGAGGCTGTGCCAGCCCGTCAACCGCTGCGGGCTGCCCCCCCGGCCTAATCCGCAATCAGCCGCCGCCCGAGGCTCAACGAGTCGTGCCGCTCGTAGCCCAAGCGGTCGTAGAACTTCAGCACCCCGTCATTCTCACCGCGCACCAGCAGGTTGATCTTGGGGCAGCCCATCGCCGTGAGCCGGCGCTCCAGCTCTGCCAGCAGCGCCGCGCCGTAGCCTTTGCCGGCGTGCTCCTCGGCTGCCGCGAGATAGTAGACCGAACCGCGGTGACCATCGTAGCCGCCCATCGCGGTGGCGACGATAGCGCCATCCAACTCGCCGACGAGGAACAGTTCGGGCTGCACCGCGAGCTTGCGTTCGATGTCCTTCAGGGGATCGTTCCACGGTCGAGTCAGGCCACGGGCCCGCCAGAGGGCGACGACCGCGTCGCTGTCGCGGGGTTCGAAGGGGCGGATGTGCATGGGAGGTCAGCCGGCTCGGAGCAGGGGAATGGCGAGGTCTTTGCGGAACAGATAGAGCAGCGTACGCAGCGCGTCGCCGTCCCGGCCGGTAAGGCCGGGGTTACGGGTCAGCGCATTCCTGGCGTCCTCGTGCGCCCATTCGAGCAGGTGCCGGTGCACGTCGGGTACGGCGAGATGATAGCCGGGCATGCCGGACTGGCGGGTGCCGAGCACATCGCCCTGGCCGCGCAGCTCGAGGTCCTTTTCGGCGATGACGAAGCCATCCTCGGTGCCCTTGATGGTCTCGAGGCGGGCTTTGGCGGTTTCGCTCAGCGGCTCCTTGTAGAGCAAGAGGCAGGCTGAACGCTGGCTGCCGCGGCCAACCCGGCCGCGCAGCTGATGCAACTGCGCGAGGCCAAAGCGCTCGGCATGCTCGATGATCATGATGGTGGCGTTGGGCACGTCGACACCCACTTCGATGACGGTGGTGGCGACGAGGATCTTGGCCTCGTTGCGCTGGAAACGATCCATCGCCTCGGCCTTGGCGGCGGCGCTCATCCGGCCATGGATGAGAACCACCTGATCGCCGAACACCTTCTGCAACTCGGCGAAGCGATCCTCGGCGGCGACCACCTCGAGATGCTCGCTCTCCTCGACCAGCGGACAGACCCAGAACGCCTGCGCCCCCTCGGCGATGCGGGTCTGCAGGCGCTGGATGACGCGGGCATATTCGCCGATCGACAGCACGGCCGTATCGATCGGCTGCCGGCCACGCGGCTTCTCGCGCAGGATGCTCACCGCCATGTCGCCGAAATGCGTGAGCACGAGGGTGCGGGGGATCGGCGTCGCGGTCATCACCAGCAGGTCCGCATGCGAGCCCTTCTCGCTCAGCGCCAGACGCTGATGGACGCCGAAGCGATGCTGCTCGTCGACTACGGTGAGGCCGAGATTGTGGAACTCCAC
>JAEUMC010000023.1 GCA_016793415.1 Devosia sp.
CCCGGCAATGCCAACTCGGTGTCGATCAGCCCTGACGGCACGGTCGAAGTGTTCCTCGACAACGACACCACCCCGACCACGGTCGGCCAGTTGCAGCTGGCCCGCTTCGTCAACAAGGCAGGCCTCGCTTCTGCCGGAAACAACCTGTTCGTCGAGACCGCCTCGAGCGGCCCGGCCCAGGTAGGGACACCCAACCAGGACGGCATGGGCGACCTGCTGCAGGAATATCTCGAAGCCAGCAACGTCAACTCCGTCACCGAAATTGCCGACCTGATCGCCGCTCAGCGCGCCTACGAGATGAACGCCCGCGTCATCTCCGGCGCCGACGAGATGATGCAGTCGGCCAGCCAGTTGCGCTGATCGGGAGAAGGTAGATGCAAAAGCTCATCCTCCCTGCCCTGTTCCTGGCCTTCGCCACCTCTACCGCGCTGGCCGCGCCGGTGCTCAAGGCCGAAGTCTCCGTCAACCACCCGGTCATCACTGTCGGCGACATGTTCGAGGACGCCGGGCTTCTGGCCGAACGCGCCCTGTTCCGCGCTCCGGCTCCGGGCACCACCGGTATCGTCAGCCTCGATGCGGTGCGTGCGGCTGCCGCCAAGGCCGGGCTCGCCGACTACAGCCAGGACGGCCTGCTCAGCGTCCGCGTCGAACGCCGTGCCACCGTGGTCGACACCGCCGTTCTCTCCGGCCTCATCTCGAACGACCTCGCCGCCCGTGGCCTCGTTCCGGCTGGTGCCGAGCTCCACACCCGCTTCAGCGACCCGGCGCTCAGCTACAATGCCGAGGCCGTCGAAACCCCGGTGACGCTGGTCGCACTGCGCTACCAGCGCGGTGCGGCGAGCTTTGCCGCCCGCTTCCAGATCGCCGGGATGGAATTGCCGGTCGATGTCTCCGGCAGCATCGACCTGCTGGTGGAAGTTCCGCACCTCGCTGCTTCGCTGAAGGCCGGCGCCGTGCTGACCCCCGCCGATATCGAGATGAAGCGGGTGTCGCTCGATTTTGCCGATCAGTCCGGGGTCGAAAGCCTCGACGATCTCGTCGGCAAGCAACTCCGCCGCAACTCCCGTGCCGGCGTCATGCTGAAGGCCGCCGATGTGACCGAGCCGCTGGCGGTGCGCCGCAACACCGAGGTCACCGTACTGCTGCGCACCGGCCCGATGACCCTGACCGTGATCGGCCAATCGCTAGGCGATGCCGTCGCCGGCCAGCCGGTGCAGGTGATGAACAGCGTGACCCGCAAGATCCTCAATGGCGTCGCCACGGCCAACGGCGCGGTGGAAATCACCACCGCCGCCACCAAGCTCCAGGTCGCCGGGCTGTGATGGGCAAAAGGACAACTGAAATGAACCCGATGAAACTCTTTGCCGCCCTCGCCCTCACCGCCGTCCTCGCCGGCTGCTCGACCCTCGACAACCTGGCCTCGGTCGGCGAACAGCCGCGGCTGACCGCCATCGCCGACCCGACGGCGCAGGCTGGCTATCGGCCGGTGCAGATGCCGATGCCGGAGCCGGTGGTGGCCTCGTACCAGCCCAACTCGCTGTTCTCGAACGAAGCCCGCGGCTTCTTCAAGGATCAGCGCGCCCACAAGATCGGCGACATCCTGACCGTCATGGTCACCATCGACGACAGCGCCAAGATCTCCAACTCCACCGACCGCGAGCGCAGCTCCTCTTCGGAAGGCAGCGTCGGGGGCGTGCTCGGCTCGATCTTCGGCGGCAAGGTGCCGCTGGCGGACGTCCAGGCTTCCGGCAAGCTCACCACCTCCGGCGACATGTCGGATGGCGGCTCAGGCTCGGTGAACCGCAAGGAGAGCCTCGCTACCCAGGTCGCCGCCGTCGTCGTGCAGGTCCTGCCCAACGGCAATCTGGTGATCGAGGGCCGGCAGGAAGTGCGGGTCAACTTCGAAGTGCGCGAGCTGATCGTCGCCGGCATCGTCCGCCCCGAGGATATCCACGCCGACAACACCATCCCCTCGTCCAAGATCGCCGAAGCCCGCATCTCCTACGGCGGCCGCGGCCAGATCACCCAGGTCCAGCAACCCCGCTACGGCCAGCAGATCGCCGACGCGATCCTCCCCTTCTAGTCCTCAAGGAGAGGCGCAGGTCGCCTCCTCCGAGGTCTCCCCATCGCTGGCGGCACAATCCCCCATTGGTGCCGTCAGCCTCGGCCGGTTCCAGAACAGAACCCGCCCCAGAGGGCGCAGTCTCCCCGGCTGCGCCCTTTCCCCATTTGCGGACAACGACTTGGCGACGTGAACGGCGAGTTCAGTGGCGATTTAGGCTGCTCGGCGCAGGCTTCCGCCAACCTCGTCTCATC
>JAEUMC010000074.1 GCA_016793415.1 Devosia sp.
CATGCCATGCTGCCCAACACGGCGTCCGAACTGGCGCTGCCACTGCGGCTGGGACAGCGGGTCGTTGGCGTGCTCGATATCCAGAGCGATCGGCGCGACGCGTTCCGCCGCGACGACGTGATCCTGTTACAGACCATCGCCGATCAGATTGCCCCGGCAATCGAGCAGAACCGGCTGTTCGCCGCGGAACGGCAGGAGCGGGAGCTCGCCGATACGCTGGCCGACGTGTCGCGCATCATTTCCTCGAGCCTCGATTCTACCCACGTGCTTGAGGCGGTGCTGCAGGAGCTGGGGCGCGTGGTGCCGCATCGCGGCTGCCGGGTGACGCTACGCGGCGACGATGGGTTGATGCGGGTCGTGGCTGCGCGTGGCTATCCGGACGACGAACTGGTGCGCCGGGTGGTGTTCCATCAGGACGATGCGCCTCTGAGTGAGCCGGTGATGCGTGACCACCGCACGCTGATCATCGGCGATGTGACGCGCGAGCCTGATTGGGTGTGGCAACCAGGCACCGAGCAGGTGCGCTCGTGGTGCAGTGCGCCGCTGGTGCTGGGCGACGAGTGCCTGGGGTGGCTGTGCATCGATTGGCCCGAACCGGATTTCTATGGCACCGAGCACGGCCGCATCGTCCGTACCTTCGCTGACCAGGCGGTCGTGGCGATCGGCAACGCGCGACTGTTCGCCCAGGTGAAGGAACTGAGCGAGGTGCTGGAGCAGAAGGTCGCCGATCGCACTGCCCAGCTGCGCGACGCGCGTGATGAGATCGAGCGCAAGGCACGCGAGTTGCAGGCCTTGCTGCGTCGACTGGTCGGGGTGCAGGAGGAGGAGCGCCGCCGCATCGCCTATGACCTGCATGACAGCGTGGCGCAGTCGATCCTTGCCTCGACCTACGAGTTGCAGGCGCTGCGTCGGCGGATGGGCGACAATCCCGAGCTCGACCAGCGGCGCACCCAATGCCAGCGGCTGCTCGATGCGACGCTGCGCGAGATGAAGCAGATCATCTATGCGTTGCGCCCCACGGTGCTCGACGAGCTCGGCCTGATCCCGGCCCTCGAGAACTATCTCGCCTCGCTGCCGGCGAGCGTGCCGATCGCCACCGACATCCGGGTCGATGGCACGCCGTTCGCGCTGGGGCCGGATGCGGATCTTGCCGTGTACCGGATCGTGCAGGAGGCCTGCCAGAACGCCGTGCGGCACGCCGGGGCGCGCTCGTTCGGGCTGGTGCTCAACTTCACCGACACCTGGCTCGAAGTGTCGATTCGCGACGATGGCTGCGGCTTTACCATCGATGCGGCCGAGAGCGGGCTCGGGCTGGTCGGTATTCGCGAGCGCGCCAGCGCGGTGGGCGGCGAAGTCTCGATCGACAGCAGCCCGGGCCTCGGAACCAACATCGTCATTGGAGTGCCAAGTGGTGCAACCGCGCATTAAGGTGATGATCGTCGACGATCATCAGATTTTCCGGCGTGGCGTCAGGAGCCTGCTCGAAGGCGAGGACGACATGCATGTCGTCGCCGAGGCCGGCAACGCGACCGACGCGCTCGCCGAACTCGAAAGGCGCAAGCCCGACGTCGTCACCATCGACATTCGGCTGGGGACCATGGACGGCATCCAGCTGGCGCGGCTGATCAAGGCGCGGCCTGATGCACCGCGCTGCATTATCCTCTCCACCTATGATGACCGGCAGTATCTGGTCGGAGCGCTGGAAGCCGGCGCCGACGCCTATCTCCTAAAGACCAATTCCTACGAGACGCTGGCGCAGGCGATCCGCTCGATCCATGCCGGCGAACGGACGCTGTCGGCTGAGCTGATCCCGGCGATGATGGAAGAGTACCGGCGGGTGGCGGCGCAGCAGATTCAGCGCGACAGCGGGCTGACGCCGCAAGAAGTGCGCATGCTGCGGCTGCTCGCCGATGGCGGTCGCTCGCAGGATATCGCCAGCGAGCTGGCGCTGACCGAGATCACGGTGAAGCGCAAGGTGCAGGAGATCACCACCAAGCTCAACGCCTCCAACCGGGTGCAGGCGGTGGCCGAGGCCATCCGAAGGGGCGTGATTTAGGGGCGTGAAGCGCGCCTACAGCACACCCCATTTCAATCACCTGATAGCCGCACTCGACCCCCGTACGACCACCGGACAGGCGAGCACCCGTCGCTCCTGCTTGCTGCCCTTGCCCTGGATCAGCTGATCCAGCATGTCGGCGCCTTGCCGGCCCAGCTCGTAATAGGGCAGGGCGGCTGTGGTCAGCTCGGGCTTGAGGCCGAGGGACACCGTCCGGAAGTCGTCAAAGCCGACGATGGTGAGGTTGTCGGGCACCCGTAATCCGAGGGAGAGGGCGGCAAGGTAGGCCTGCAGCGCCATCTCGTCATTGCCACAGACCAGCGCGGTCGGCCGGTCGGGCACGGCAAGGATCTCGAGGGCTTGCTGGTAGACATAGTTGGCCTCGCGGCCGATCGGCCCCTCCATGCCCAGCCGGATCACCAAGTCGGCCTCGGGGATGCCTGCTGCCCGGGTCGCGGCGAGGAAGGCATCAAGCCGCTGGTTGGCGCCCAGCAGCAGCGGGTTCAGCCGGATGTAGCCGATGCGGCGATGGCCAAGGGCGATCAGGTGCTCGGTGAGCGCATAGGAGCCGCCAAAGTCGTCGGGCTCGATCGAGGGATAGTCGTAGCCGTCTTCTGCATGCGAGTTGACCAGCACGGTAGGGATCGACACCTCGCCCGCCGCGGGCGCGACGGTCCGATGGTACATGGCGACGTGCAGCACGCCATCGAGGCGATGCGCCTTGAAGGTGCGCCAGACATTGGCCTCCCGCACCGGGTCGCCGTCGGTGTTGGCCAGCAGCACCGTACGGCCGTTGGCGCTGGCCCAATCCTGCACGCCCCGGACGATGTCGCCGGAATAGGGGGTGGTCGAAATGAAGTCGGTGACGATGCCGATGGTGTAGGAGCGGTTCGAACGGATGCTGCGGGCGGCGAGGTTGGGGATGTACCCCAGGTCGGCAATCGCCAGCTTCACCTTCTCGATCGTGTCGGCGGTGACATTGGGTTCGCCATTGACCACCCGCGAGACGGTCTTGTCGGACACGCCGGCCACACGCGCGACATCCTTGATGCTGACCATTCGCCCTCCCTGGCGCTTACTGCGCGGACACTAGCGAGACAAATCCAGCACCGCAACCGACGACGTCGACATATGCAATGTCGACGTCGACATTGTGATTGACGACGTCGACATAC
>JAEUMC010000098.1 GCA_016793415.1 Devosia sp.
CGACCACCAGCACCACCAACCAGCAGGGCTCGGTGGTGTTCAACGAGCTCGACGGCAATTCCGCCGCCGCAGCTGCCAATGAGCAGCTGGTGTCGCGTGACGATACCGCCGAAACCAGCGTCGCCGATGTGGCGCGCACGGTCGGTGAAGGCGACGATGCGGCCAGCGAAAGCGAACTCGCCAACCGCAAGGTCCGCACCGTGACGGTGCGCCCGGACGGCACCATCGTTTCGGGCGACGAGGCCGTTGCCGGCAATGAAGAGCTGCCGGTCGACCGGCCGGCGGTTCCGGATCTGCCCGGAGCCGATGTGCAGCCGTCCGAACTGCTGGCGGCGGTTCCCGACGGGGCGGCCGATCCGATTGCTTCGGCGATCGACACCGGCACCGACGCCGCGGTTGATCCGACGCAGGTCTCGGCGCTGGCGCCAACCGGCCCGGCACCGACCATTGACCCGAATATCGTGGCGCCGGTTCCAGTCGCCCGCCCGACCGATCGTTCGGTCCTGGGTGGCGGTTCGAACCAGCGGGTGGCAGCGACACAGCCGTCGCAGCCGGTAGACCTGGTCGAGGCCCCGGCGGCCCAGGCGCCTGCTTCCAGCGGCAGCGGTCCCTATGTGCAGCTCAGCTCGCAGCCGACCGAAGGCGATGCGGCATCGTCGCTCCGCTCGACGCAGAACCGGCTATCGGGGCTGCTGAATGGTCGCAGCCTTGCCGTCCGGCAGGTTAATCTCGGTGCCAAGGGCACCTGGTACCGCGTGGTGCTGCCGGTCGATTCCTTCCAGGAAGCGACGCAGACCTGCGCCAGCCTCAAGGCCAACGGTGTCGATTGCGTGCCGATCGGCGGTTGATCGACACTCGCTGTTCCTTGACCTCGGTCTCGGTTAAGGACCAAGCTCGCGCAAGCTGAGCGGGCGATTTCTATGAGCGACACTTCCACCGACTGGTTCGCGGCGCCGGATGCGCCGCGTGACGACGAAGTGATGTATGTCGATGTCGCCGGCTATGAAGGCCCGCTCGACCTGCTGCTCGATCTGGCGCGTCGCCAGAAGGTCGATCTCTCCCGGATCTCGGTACTTGCGCTGGCCGAGCAGTATCTCGGCTTCATCGAGACGGTGCGAGAGAAGCGCATCGAGATCGCTGCCGACTACCTGGTGATGGCGGCATGGCTGGCCTATCTCAAGAGCCGCCTGATGGTGCCGCAGGCGCCCAGCGACGACGAGCCCTCGGGCGAGATGATGGCGGCGCTGCTGCAGTTCCGGCTGAAGCGGCTCGAAGCGATGCGCAAGGCCGCCATGCAACTGATCAACCGGCCGCGCCTCGGCCGGCAGGTCCACGCCCGCGGACAGCCTGAACCGGTGCTGGTCGAGCGGCGCAACCTCTGGGAAGCCTCGCTCTACGACCTGCTCAAGGCCTATGCGAGCGGCCGCGAGCGCACCGTGCCGCAGGACTACCACCTGTTCGAGCGCACCGTCTGGTCGCTGCAGGAGGCCCGCGAGATATTGACGCGGCTGATCGGGGAAAGCATGGACTGGGTGCCGCTCGACGCTTATCTCGACCAGTACCTGAGCAACCCCGAGCAACGGAAAACCGCGACGGCGTCGAGCTTTGCCTCCAGCCTTGAACTGGCCCGCCAGGGGCAAATAGAACTGCGCCAGACCCTGACCTTCGGCCCTTTGTTCATGCGCCGGCGGCAGACCCCCAAGAAGCCGGCCGACGGAAAGAAGGCTGAATGACCCAAGACGACCAGTTCGACGAGCATGGCGAGATCGCCGAGCGGAACCTCCGGGTGCTCGAGGCGATCCTGTTTGCCTCGGCCGAACCGCTGTCGCCGGCCGATATCGCACCCTATCTGGGGGAGGGGGCCGATGTGCCGGTGCTGCTCGAGCGGCTGGCGCAGCGCTTTGCCGGCCACGGCGTGCAACTGGTGCGGCGGGGCGACAAATGGGCGTTCCGCACTGCTGACGACTTGTCGTTCCTGTTGCGCCGTGAGGAGACCGAGAGCCGCCAGCTCTCCCGCGCCGCGCTCGAAACCCTCGCCATCATCGCCTATCACCAGCCGGCGACGCGGGCCGAGGTGGAGGAGGTCCGCGGCGTCGCCAGCGGCGGCGGCACGTTCGATGTGCTGATGCAGACCGGCTGGGTGCGGATGCGCGGGCGTCGGCGCACGCCGGGGCGGCCGGTGACCTACGGCACCACCGAGGCCTTCCTCGATCATTTCGGCCTTGAGAGCCTTGCCGACCTGCCGGGTCTGGAGGAACTGAAGGGCTCGGGCCTGTTGTCGAGCCGCCTGCCGCCGGCCTTCCAGGTGCCGCTGCCGTTCGACGGGCCTTTGCGCGATGACGAAGATCCGCTGGAGCCCGACGACCAGGGCGAGAGCGACCCGATCCAATGACCGACACGACCGAACTCGAGGACTGGGGCCCGCGCGGCACCGCCGGCGTTGCCTTTGCCGCAGCGTTGCGGTTCGACGCGGTGGATGTGACGCTCGGCGGCCGGCCGGTGCTCCGCAACTTCTCGCTGGCCCTGGTGCCGGGGGAGATCGTCTGCCTCCTCGGCGAGAGCGGCTCCGGCAAATCGACAATTCTGAGGGTTGCGGCCGGTATCCAGCGCATCGATGGCGGCACGGTGCAGATCAACGACCAGATCGTCTCCGGTCCGGGTGTCCATGCCAAGCCCGATCGGCGCGGCATCGGCCTGATGTTCCAGGATTTCGCGCTGTTTCCGCACCTTACGCTGTTGCAGAACGTCACCTTCGGGTTACGCAAACTCGGCCGAACCGCGGCGCTGGCGCAGGCGCGGCGGGCACTGAAGCGGGTGGGGCTCGACGATCGCGAAGCCGACTATCCGCACCGCCTCTCCGGCGGCCAGCAGCAGCGGCTGGCGCTGGCGCGCTCGATTGCGCCGCGGCCCGGCATCCTGATGCTCGACGAGCCGTTCTCGAGCCTCGATGCGCGGTTGCGCGAAACGGTGCGCAACGAGACCCTCGCGGTGCTGCGGGAAACCCATGCGACGACCATCATCGTCACGCACGATCCCGAGGAGGCGATGCTGCTGGGCGACCGCATCGCGCTGCTCCGGCACGGGCGGCTGGCACAGATCGATACGGCATCGGAGATCTACAACCGGCCGATCGATCTCAACGCGGCCCGCTTCTTTTCGCCGCTGAGCGAGATCGAGGCGCGTGTGCAGGCGGGCAGGGTGGAGACGCCGCTCGGGCCGGTGCCGGCGCCGCAACACGCCGATGGCACAGCGGTGACGGTGGCCATCCGGCCGATCGGCTCGCTCGACGTGGCGACCGAAGGGCCCGGTATTCCTGGCCGCGTGCTGGCCAAGCGCGACGCCATCGGCATTGACCTGTGCGAGGTGAGCGTTGCCGGGCTCGACCGCCCGATTCAGATCCGTCGCCGGGCCGATCGTAACCTTGTTGTTGGATCGGACGTATTCCTCACCCTCAACCCGGAACACGTCCTTGTGTTCGCCAAGGATTGAACCTATTTCTCTGCGCTAGTGTAAGCGTAGAGCATTCTTTCGGAGACCATCCATATGCACGCGCCAGGGATTTGGGGCATCATCGTCGTCGCCATCGTGGTGATTCTGTTGTTCGGCCGCGGCAAGATCGCCGGCATGATGGGCGAGGTTGCCTCCGGCATTAAGTCCTTCCAGAAGGGCATGCGCGACGAAGAGCAGAAGCCTGCTGCGCAGATCGATGCCTCGACCACGGTCGAACCGACCCGTGAGACCGAAAAGGCCAAGGACGCCTGATCGTCTGACGGCCGCTCCCAGGAGCCAAAACTATGCTCGGCGTCGGCTGGACCGAAATGCTGGTGATCGGGGTCGTCGCCCTGATCGTCATCGGACCCAAAGAGC
>JAEUMC010000130.1 GCA_016793415.1 Devosia sp.
GAGAGGGCAAGCGCAGCTTGCGAGCGTTAGCAAGCTAGCGAAGCTCGGGTGAGGGGTTCAGCCTCTCGGCATGCTGGCGCTTCCAGCGGATGGCACCGTTTTCACCCCTCAACCGGCGCTTCGCGCCACCTTCTCCCCTGAGGGGAGAAGGGAGGTCGGCGCCTTGCGCCGGGTCAGCTGCGCCAAGCCGGCCGCTAAAGACGCTTCTCCATCGGGTAACAGAGCATGCCGCGGTCAGCTTCCGCCGGGCCGGCATCCTCCCAGCCGTTGGCGAGGTAGAAGCGGTGGGCGGTGCCGGTGCTGGTGAGCGTCGCGACTGCGGCACCCGATTGGCGGATGCGTCCCTCGAGCGCGGTGAGCAAGGCTTTGCTGACGCCGTGGAAGCGGTGGGCGGGCGCCACATAGTTGAGGCCGATCTCGTCGGGGCCGTTCAGGCAGCCGACCGCGGCGATCTCACCATCGTGTTCGGCGACAAGGAACTGCGCGCCGGGGCGCTCGAGCATCTTGAGCACCATCTCTGGCGTTTTGTTGCGCAGCCAGCCAGCGAGGATTTCGGGATCGTTGCAGTGGTCGGCGGTGCAGAGGTCGCGGATCGAGGCGGTGAGCACGGCGCTCATCGCCGGCGCATCAGCCGGCCCGGCCGGGCGGATGGCGATCATTTGACCAGCGCGAGTTCCAGGACGCGCAGCACGGTCGAGAGGTCATGGCCACGCTTCAGGATGCGGCCCTCCTGGCTCAGCACCATGTACTGGCCCTGCCTCAATCGCAGCCTGGGGTTCTTCTCGACCACATAGAGCGGCCGTTCGGAGGCACGTTTGTAGATCGAGAACAGGGCGCGGTCGCGGAGGAAGTCGATGGCGTAGTCGCGCCACTCGCCGTCGACGACCTTGCGGCCATAGAGGTTGAGGATGGTCTGCAATTCCTTGCGGTCGAAGGTCACCGCGGGCACGAAGCGGTTGTGATTGGCCGGCTGAAGGTCGGCGGGACCAGGGCTCGCGGCTGCCGCGAAATCGATGAGTAGCCCTGATCCAGACTGCTCGGGTTCGTCCACCATTGATCGGCCTCGTCACCTCGTTGTCATGATCGCGTCATTCGCAACGCTTGGCAAGCCGGTCGGATGCATGGAGCGAGTGGGGCGGAGACGACTACGCATCTGCCGCAAGGGTTAATGCAAAATCCCTATTTCGGTCACATTCCCTCCTAGTTGGCGCCAGATTGACCCGGCACCTTATCTCCATTGCCTCCAGTGGCCGGCAAGCGGGCTGACCGAGCCCCCAAACCACGATGCTCGTTTGCCGGCCGCCTCTATACATGCACAGTCATTCTCCTCCCGCCTGCGCAAGCTGGCGGGAGTTTTGTTTGGCGGCCAGCAATTTGATCGATTCTGCAAACGGAGCTGCAAAGCCCCCCAACTACGCTGCCAACAGCGAGGGAGGCTCTGTTGACCGACAGCGACTGGGCGCGGCCAGGGGTGAAGTGTGTCTGCGTCGACGGTTCACGGCCGATGGCGTCGGTGCTCCCCGACATGCCGCCGATGGAGGTCGGTGGCACGTTCCCCGTTGCCGGG
>JAEUMC010000238.1 GCA_016793415.1 Devosia sp.
CACCAGCCCCAGCGACACCTGACCTTTGACGGCGTCGAAGTTCTTCGGCAGCGCCACCTGTTTGAGCGCGTCCGGCTGGTTGGTCTTGACCCAGTCGATCAGCGCCGGGATGCCGCCCGACAGGTCGCCGGAGATCTCGTACACCGCCTCGGTGTCGCTGTTCGAGCCGATGATGAAGCCCGCGTTGGCGATCGAGATGTTGCCCTTTGGCGTAGGGATGGTGGCGCCGTCGCCCGAGATCTGGATGTCGCTGTCCTTGAGGCTCAGCTTCATCTCGCCCTCGATGGTGATCGGATCCATCGTGTCGAGCGCCTTGATCTTGACGCCGACGCCGACGATGTCGATCGACATCGCGTTCTTGGGCATCGGCTTGTTCTCCCCCGGCTCGCCGAGCGAGCCGATCGGGAAGTCGTAGCGCATGGTCGATTTCTTGATCCGGCCGCCCACCACGTTCTTGACGAACCAGTCGCGTGACTCGCTGGCGAGAAAGGCCGGCCACAGCCGTTTGAGGTCGTCGGCCGAAAGCCCGTCGCCGGCAATGTTCATCTCGAAGCCGGTGCCGCGACGCACCATGTCGATGCGCCCGGTCGATACCAGCTGGCTGCCGTCAGCCTTCCTGGCCTCGAACTGGTCGATACCGGTGGCGCCATAGAGCGGCGCCGACCAGCCCTGGAAGCTGACCTCGCTGAACGGGGCATCCGGCATGCCCTGCTCGTTGGCGATGGCGACATCGCGCGCCGCCACCTTCATCCCGACGATCGGCCCGTACAGCGGATCGAGCCCGAGCTTGAACACGCCGCTGACATAGCCGGTGCTGCCGGCGATGCTGACCTGCATCTCGCCCATGGTGAACTGGCCGATGGCCGGGTCCCACACCACCTCCGCGATCGAGGTGGCGATCGGGAAGTACTGCCCATTGGCCCGCACATCCATGCCCGTCAGGTCGATGTGGAACAGCCCATCGGTGATTTTCTGCGCGACGGTGAAACCGACATCGATCGATACCGACGCCGTGCCGACCACTGCGATCGCCGTTTCCTGTTCGCCCACGAAGGGGGCGAAGGCCCCGGGGTCGAGGTTGGTGATCGATGCCTTGAGCCGTGCCCCGCCATCGTCGGTTTCCACCCACTCGAGGATGCCGTTCATCACCGATCCGCCGATGCCGGCCGAGAAGTTGCCCGAGGCCGACTTGCCGTCGGCATTGGGCGCGATGTCGATGTTGATCTCGGTGAAATGCCTGAGCACGCCGTAGAGCGCATCGTTCATGTCGAGCGCGCCGCGCTTGACCACCAGGCGCGAGAAATTGCCCAGCTTGGCCTGTTGCACGATGCCGGCAATACCCTTGGCCGCGGCTTCGAGGTTGTAGACCAGCCAGTCATTGTCTGAGCGGATGCCCAGATTGGCATCCGGCACCTGCCCTTTCACATCGACGCCGCCGGCGGACAAGTTCACTTCGGGGAACTGGTCCTGTCCCTCGATGATCCGCACCGTGCGGCCGCCATCCGGTTCGTCCACGTACTCGAACTTGGCAAGCCGGGGCCCGAACAGGTCCTGGTTCACCTGCAGATGCGGACCGACGATGGTGACGGTGGCGCCGGGCTGGCCGACCAGTGCCCGGAGCGGCGAGAATCCGACCTCGAGCGCGTCAATGCTGACGGTGCCGCCGGTCTTCACGTCGGTGAAGGTGACGGGCTTGAACTGGATCACCGGCCACACGAAGTTTTCCAGGGCCAGCGCCATGTCGCCCAGCTCGAGCTTGCTGCCTGACGGCATCGAGTTCAGCACCAGGTTGCGCACCTGCGAACTGACGAAGGGCAATGGAATGGGGGTGACGAGCAGCACGGCGTACATGACGACGAGCAGAATGACAGGCGCGGCGACTGCCGCCGCTGCGATCCTACCCAGGATGCGCCATGCCGAGCGCTTGCGGAGCTGGGAGCCAGGGGCTGGAGTAGGTTTCACTGCTTTCCGACTTGAGGCCGCTCGCTTTGCCGCCCTATCCTAGAATCAAACCGAGCAGCGGTTCACTGACAGATGATACCGGCTGCAATATGGCACTAACACCCCTTGGATGCGCGGCTTTTCCGGCGTTTTCCCGATTACCGAACCGGACCACATGACCCTTCCTCTTCCCGGCAGCCCTGCCCCAGACTTCGAACTGATCACCGACAGCTACGAGAAGTTCCGTTTGTCGGATCATCTTGGCCATCCGGTGGTGCTCTACTTCTATCCGCAGGACGATACCGAGGGTTGCACCCTCGAGAACATCGAGTTCACCGACCTGATGCCGGAATTCAGGCGACTCGGCGCCGTGGTCGTCGGCATCTCCCCCGATACCGTCGAGAAGCACTGCTCGTTCCGCGACAAGTACAACCTCGGTGTCGTCCTCGCCGCCGACCCCGAGCGCAAGGCCATCGAGGCCTATGGCATCTGGCAGCTCAAGAAGCTCTGGGGCGTCGAATACATGGGCGTGAAGCGCATCACCGTGCTGGTCGGCCCCGATGGCAAGGTCGCCGAGGTTTTCCACGCTACCCGCATCAAGGGCCACGCCGAAAAAGTTCTCGCCGCGACTCGCGCCCTGCTCGCGAACGCCGGCTCGGCTCCCGCCAAGACCAAACCCGCTCCCGCCAAACCCAGGCGGGCCAAGGCCTGAGTCCCGCCTGCAGCCGGGCTTTTCGCGTTTGTTAACCCTAACAGATCATGATCGGGACCAGTGAAGTGGCGTCCCGGAGTTCTGGCGGTGCGTGCGAAATCGAGTGGCGTTCAGCCGGCGGTGCAGCCGGTCTCTCAGCCCGTCGCAAAAATGTTCGGAGCTCCTCCGCAGAAAGCGAAACGTGAGCCGGGCATCCGGCCCGGCCTGTTCTACCTGGCCTTCGCAGCGCTGTTCGGCACCAACGTCCTGACCCTTGTCGGCTTCCTGATGGCCCCCGATATCGCAGCGCTGCTGAATGGCCAGAACGACGTGGTGGTTTCGGCTTACGAGGATCGCATCGCTCAGTTGCGCGTCGAGGTCGATCGCCTGCACTCCCGCCAGTTTGCGCAGGCCGGCGACATCAACCTGCAGCTACAGGAATTGACCCAGCAGCAGGAAGTGCTGCTCGAGCAGCATCAACTGGTGAAGCAACTCGCTGCCAAGGCGGCAGAGCTCGGCATCGAGACCGCGACCGCCGATCCGACCCTCGACGAGGATGCAGCCCCGGTGGCCAGCATCGCTCCGGTCGCCGCCACCGACGATCTCGCCGAGGTCGGCGCTTCGATGACCAGGATGATGGACGACAGCCGCATGGCACTGGCGGCGCTGTCGGTCTCGGCCACCGAATCGACCGACACCATTCTCGACGTGCTGGGCGGGCTGGGCATCAAGCCGAACATGCCCGATGGCCTGACCGACGCTGTCGGCGGCCCTTACCAGCCGCCGGTCGGCGGTGAAGACGAAGGCGGCATCGTCGACGACGCCAACGACGTCTATCTCGCGCTGGCCCGTTTCAAGGCGGCGCGCGGCGCCATCGACCTGGCACCGATCCACAAGCCGATGGACTCGCTCAACCGCATCAGTTCGACCTTCGGCAATCGCAAGGATCCGTTCACCGGGGGCCGCGCCTTCCATGCCGGCCTCGACTTCCCGGCGCCCAAGGGCACCACGGTGCTGAGCGCCGGTTACGGCAAAGTGACCTTCGTCGGCGAGAAATCCGGC
>JAEUMC010000256.1 GCA_016793415.1 Devosia sp.
TCGTGCTTGTGCGCGTAGTGCGCCGCCATCACGAAGGCCTTTTTGGCTTCGGTCGGATCCCACAGGAACCCTTCCATATAGGTGACGGTGGCGCCGCCGATCTCGTCTTCCTTGATGTCGGCGGTGGTCAGCTGGTGGCAGGCGCCGAGATAAGTATTCATCGTCCGCTCGCCATCGGACGACAGCAGGATCATCGAGCGCGCAGTGGCGGGGCCATCGCTGAGCCGCGATACGCCGTAATGCACTCCGATGCGCTTGAGATCGTCGGCGAACACGTCGCCCAGCTCATCATCCGCCACCTTGCCGACGAACGAGGCGCGGCCCCCGAGCGAAGCGACGCCGGCCGCAGTGTTGGCCGAGCTGCCGCCCGAGATCTGGCGCTTGTTCTCCGGCATGCGTTCATAGAGGTAGGCCGAGCGTTCGGCATCGACCAGATGCATGATGCCTTCCGACAATCCCTCGCGTTCGAGGAAGCCGGGATCGATGGGAGCTATGACGTCGACGATGGCGTTGCCGATGGTGAGAACGTCGAACCGGGCCTCGGCCATCGGCGATCCTTCGATGAATGGGGTAAAAGAACCGCGCCGGGAATAGAGGAGATTGCGCGCGTGCGCAACGCCAACCTCAGGCGGGGCGCGGCTTTCCGAAGCGCTGGGCGTGCCGGCGGGCCAGTTTGCGGACCAGCGGTTCGGCATTGGCGGCGGAAACACCGAGCAGCTGCTCGTCGAGCAGCAGCATCGACAGCCCGTGCACGAAAGCCCAGGCGCTGATCGCCGCTTCGCCCGGCGCCTCCGGATCTTCCTTGGCTGCCGTAACCGCGAGGCTTTCGTAGGCGGCGTCGGCGGCGCGACGCAGCTCTTTGTCCTCGAACTTGCCCAGCTCCGAGGAGAACATCAGCTTGTAGAGCCGCGGGTAGCGCAACGCGAACTGCACATAGGCCTCCGCCATGGCGCTCAGTTGCTCCTCGGGCGCAATGCCGGCCTTGGCTGCTTCCATCGCCTCGAGGAACAGGGCGAATCCGGCTGCCGCCACCGCCTGAATCAGCGCCTGCTTGTCGCGGAAGTGTCGATAGGGCGCTGCCGCCGAGACACCGACCCGCCGCGCCAGTTCGCGCATCCCCAGCGCCTCGGTGCCACCCTCGAGCAGCAGCTCCAGCGCTGCCTCGACCAGTGCCCGGCGCAGGTCACCATGATGGTAGCGGTCGGTCGGCTCAGATGTTGACATTGATCACATGCAGCATTATCTCGATGAGAACAGTGTTAACATGCTGCCTCGCACCGGTCGAGGGCGTTACACGAACCTGGGAGCGACATGATGACCGACCTGATCCTCGCCATTGCCCACCACCTCGCCGTCTTCACCCTGGTGGCGATCTTTGCCGCCGAGTTCGCCCTGCTGCGGCCGGGGATCGACGGCAAACGCCTCGGCCAGCTCGGCGCGCTCGATCGCGCCTATGGCGGCATGGCCATGCTGGTCATCGCCGTCGGCATCCTCAGGGTGATCTTCGGCGCGGCCGGCTGGGAATATTATGTCGGCAACTGGGTGTTCTGGGCCAAGATGGTCGCTTTCGCCGGCGTGGGACTGGCCTCGATCCAGCCGACGGTGGCGATCCTGCGCTGGCGCAAGGCGTCGAAGGCGGATGCCGGGTTCAGCCCGCCGCCCGCCGAAGTCTCGGCGTCGCGTCGCTTCCTCTATCTGCAGGCAGCTCTCTTGGTGTTCATCCCCAGCTTTGCGGCAGCGATGGCGCGGGGGTATGGGGTTTGACCCGGAGGGGCTAGCTCCCCTTCGGCGCCGGCGTCTTCGGCTCGAACCGGCACCACTCGGAAATGATGCAGCGCCAGCAATCGGGCTTGCGGGCCTTGCAGATGTAGCGGCCATGCAGGATCAGCCAGTGGTGTGCATGCAGCAGATACTGGTCCGGCACGCTCTTCAATAGCCCGGTCTCGACCTCGAGCGGCGTCTTGCCGGGCGCGAGGCCCGTTCGGTTGGCCACCCGGAACAGGTGGGTGTCGACCGCGATGGTCGGCTGCCTGAAGGCGATGTTGAGCACCACATTGGCGGTCTTCCGCCCCACCCCGGGCAGGCTCTCGAGCGACTCGCGGTCCTCGGGCACCCTGGAATCGAACTTTTCGATCAGCTGCTGGCTCAAGGCGAAGACGTTCTTGGCCTTGTTGCGGAACAGCCCGATGGTCTTGATCTTGTCCTCGATCTCGGCGACGCCCAGCGCCGCCATCTTCTCGGGTGTGTCTGCCAGCTGGAACAAGAGCTTCGTCGCCTTGTTGACGCCGGCGTCGGTCGCCTGGGCGGAAAGCACCACCGCCACCAGCAAGGTGAAGGGGTTCACGTAGTCGAGCTCGCCCTTCGGTTCGGGCTCCGCTGCCGCAAAAGCGCCGAAAATGGCTTCGACATCTGGTTTCGG
The DNA here is from genome assembly GCA_016793415.1 of Devosia sp. Classification (GTDB taxonomy): domain Bacteria; phylum Pseudomonadota; class Alphaproteobacteria; order Rhizobiales; family Devosiaceae; genus Devosia_A. The sequence goes on from JAEUMC010000256.1 coordinate 2,420, forward strand.
CAGTCGCTTCACTTTTTGCTGCGCCATTTCCGTCATCCTGATTCTGAGCCTATAGTGATGCCCAAGATGACGACCCAAACGCAAGCGAGGCCGCTGTTCGCGGCAAAGCTGACGCCCCATCGATCGCTGGGACGCAGGGGTTTTCGCGTTGTCATCGTCCTCCTGGCGGTGCTCGCCACCATTCCCGGCATCATCTTCTTCTCGATGGGCGCCTGGCCGATCGTCGGTTTTCTCGGCCTCGACATTGCGCTGATCTGGTGGGCGATGCGGGCGAGCCAGCGGGATGGCAAGCGCTATGAGGAAGTGACGCTGTGGCCCGACCAGCTCGAGCTGAAGCAGGTCGATGGCGCCGGCAAAGAAACCCTGAGCCGCTTCAACCCCTACTTCGTCAAGCTGGTGGTCGACCGTGACTACAACG
>JAEUMC010000273.1 GCA_016793415.1 Devosia sp.
GTGTTGATCACGTTGAAGCTGATCAGCCAGCTCATGATGATCATGATCAGGAAGATCCACCAGACGATGCCCAGAAGGAAACTCAGCGTCTGCAGAATGGCAAAGATCATCAGGTGGCCCTCGGGTTCGCCGCCCTATTTAGGGGGCGAAGCGCGAAGCGGCAAGCGGAGCGCGGCATTTTGTGCTGAAGGGCCGGTAAGTTGGCAGGCCGTGAGGTGAGATGGCCGGAGTTTCCGGCCATCTGTGCGTCGATATCCGGCTAGAGGGTTGCCTTGAACCGCTCGACCGTCTCGGCGATCAGCTGGTTGAAGGCCGACATGTCACCCGAGAAGATATTGAAGGTGTGGTCGGCGCCCTTGATGATGCTCTTGAGCTTATCGGTGCCGCCGGCGGCGGCGACGATGGCATCGGTGGTCTCAGGCGGCACGACGGTGTCCTTGTCGCCGGCAATGGCCAGGATGGCGCCCTTGTAGTTGGCGAGTTCGGCCGCAACGTCGGTGCTGCGCGCCTGGTTGAACCATTCGAGCGACAGGTTGAGCGAGGGCCGCCAGTCGAACGTCATCACGGCGAAGCCGTTCTTTTCGGCCTCGGCATAGAGTTCGCTGAAGGCGTTGCGCATGTCGAGAGCGCCGGCCCAGGTGACGACGCTGTTGACGTCGCCTTCGCGGGCAGCGGTCAGCATGGCGATGGTGCCGCCCTGGCTCCAGCCGACGAGGCCCAGGCGCGCGTCATCGACCTCGGCGAGGCCGCGCATATAGGCGATGACGTCCTCTCCATCGGCGATGCCACTCGAGAAGGTGTAGTCCTTGTAGTCGGCGGCGCTGTCGCCATTGCCGGCAAAATCGAAGCGGGCGCTGGCGATCCCGGCTTCCGCCAGCTTGGGCGCCAGCAGGTCATAGCCGTTGCCGGCCTCGTGCCGGTTCGAACCGGTGCCGTGGTACATGACGACGAACGGGAAGGGGCCAGCGCCGTCGGGCAGGGTGATGGTCGCCGGAATGGTGCGCTGGCTGCCCTTGATCATGACGACCTCTTCGCCGGCCTGTACGGCGGCAGGCGATGCCAGGGCGGCCAACAGCAACGCGGATACGAATTTCTTCATGTGCTTCTCCTCGACCACAGGCGCCGCTTGCCGGGCACCAGGAGCGGCAGTGAGCAGCATCCGCGCGAGCTCGTCCAGCGCGACTTAGAGGGGGCTGGCGCTCAGTGGAGCGCTGCGCCGTCGAGATGAGCGAGCTTGTCGGGATTGCGGACGATGTAGAGCCCGACGATCTTGCCGTCGGCGATCTCGAGCGCCGTGGTCTGCAGCACGCCGTCAGCTTCGAGCGTGACGTAGCCGGGCAGGCCATTTATCATGGCGACGCGGACCAGCTGCGACGGAGAGCGGGCAAAGAAGCGGGCCATGCGCTCCATCAGCGCCACCACCGCATCGAAGCCGACGATCGGCACCGGGCCCGCCGGGCGCTTGCCGCCGCCATCGGCGGTGACGGTGATGTCGGCCGCGAGCATGGTCTTGAGCAGCGCCATGTCGCCGGTCTGCGAGGCGTTGAAGAACGCCTCGGCGAGCTCCATGCCGCGCCGCTGGTCGACGGCGAAGCGCGGCCGCGCCTCATGCACATGCTGGCGGGCGCGGCTCGCCAGCTGACGTGTCGCCGCTGCATCGCGGCCGATGGCGCCGGCGACCTCGTCGAACTCCATGCCGAACACGTCGTGCAGCAGGAAGGCGGCACGCTCTAGCGGCGACAGCCGCTCCAGCGCCAGCAGCAGCGGCAGGGTGACGTCCTCGGCAAGCTCAGCCGCGCTTTCGACCACCGGCTCGGGGAGCCAGGGGCCGATATAGGCCTCGCGCTTGCGGCGCGAGGATTTCAGCACGTCGAGGCAGAGCCGGGTGACGACGCGGACGAGGAAGGCTTCCGTGTTGTCGATCTCGGAGCGGTCGGTGGTGTGCCAGCGCAGGAACGCGTCCTGCACCACGTCCTCGGCATCGGCGACCGAGCCGAGCATGCGGTAGGCGACCCGGGTGAGGCGGGGCCGATGAGGTTCGAAACTGATGGCCGCATCGGCCCGCCCGGCATCCATGGTTACGCCGCCACCTTGATGGCCGACGAACGCGGCGGGCTGACCTGGAAGCCGGCATTGATGCGGTTCCAGGTATTGATGTTGCCGATCAGCAGCGTGAGGGCGACCTGTTCGGCCTCGTTGAACGCGGTGGCCACCAGCTCGTACGCGGCATCGGCTGTGTGATCGAGCCGGGTCAGCGCCTCGGTCCAGGCAAACGCGGCGCGCTCCCGCGCGGTGAAGTGCGGCGCTTCGCGCCAGGCTTCGAGCAGGTAGATGCGCATCTCGGTCTCGCCGTCCTGGCGCGCTTCCTGGCTATGCATGACGAGGCAGACGGCGCAGCCGTTGATCTGGCTGGCGCGGATCTTCACGAGGTGCACGAGGGCGGTCTCGAGCCCGACATGCGGAACGGCGTGGCTGTAGTCGATCAGCGGCTGGATCAGGTCCATCCGGGCGTAGGGGTTGATGCGCTTGGTCATCATGGTCTCCATGTCATCGAATTGATCACGACAACAAGACGACCGGGCTCCCCGCCGGTGTGACATCGACCTCAGATTTTTTGGTTGGCGCTGCTCGGCCGCCAGGTGAACAGGCGGAACACATAGAGCCCGATCACGGCGATCAGCACCACCCAGGTCAGCGGGTCGAGCCAGCTTTCGACCAGGTGATAGTGTTCGTGCAAGAGGTACCCGGCGCCGACCAGCACGCTGTTCCAGATCAGCATGCCGATGGCCGAGAACAGCGCGAAGGTCGCAAAGTTCATCTTGGCGAGGCCGGCGGGAACCGAGATCAGGGTGCGAAGGATCGGGAACAGCCGGCCGACCAGAACGATGGGCTTGCCCCAGCGCTCGAAGATGCGGGCTGCGTAGTCGATCTCGTCGGCATTGAAGGCGAACCAGCGCCCGATCCGGTCGGCCAGCCACTTCACCCGCTCGAGGCCGAACAGCCGGCCGATGAAGTACCAGGGCAGCATGCCGACGAGCGAGCCGAGGGTCGCGGCGAGAATCACCCCGACGACGTTGAGCTGCCCCTGACCGGCGGCGAAGCCGGCGAACGGCACGATCAGTTCGGAGGGAATCGGCGGGAACACCGCCTCGAGCAGCATCAGCAGGGCGATCCCGACATAGCCGAGGTCGGTGATGATCTGGGTGATCCAGGTGGCCATGGTGCTCCAGTCGCTGTGTTCGGTCAGAAGTCCCGCTTACCAAAGAAAGCGGTGATGTCGAAGCAGATCACCTGCTTCTTGCGCCCTTTGACGATGGTGAGCAGGTCGTAGGCCTTGTTGCCCTTGAAGACCAGCGCCTGTTCGGTGCGCTTCCAGCCGGGGCGGTTGGCCCCCAGCCACTGGTACTCGGAGCGGACGCCTTCGAGTTCACCCCTGGCGCCGGTGATCCGGAAGCTCTCGACCGCCTTGGCTACCGGGCAGTTGATCGGCTTCAGCCGAACCTTTGCCTCGGCTGAAGTCGCCGAGGCCATTGCCGCAACAAGTGCGATCGAC
>JAEUMC010000326.1 GCA_016793415.1 Devosia sp.
TGATCGACACCGAGTTGGCATTGCCGGGAATGGTGATGCCGGGCTGGATCTCGTAGCCGTCGACATTGACCAGTTGGCCTTCGGGGCTCCGCTCGAATGAACCATCGCGGGTGTAGCCGGTGCGGCCGTCGGGCATCTGCACGACGAAGAAGCCTTCACCGCGGATGGCGACGTCGAGTTCCTTTTCGGTCGGGGCGACGGTGCCCTGGCTCATGACCCGCGGCGTCGCCGCGGTGCGCACGCCCGAGCCGACCTCGATGCCCACCGGGGCCATGGTGCCGGTCTCCGATGTGGTGCTGCCGGCCTGGCGCTGCACCTGGTAGAGCAGATCCTGGAACTCGGCGCGCGCCCGCTTGAAGCCGGTGGTGCGCATGTTGGCGATATTGTTGGAAATGACTTCGACGTTGCGTTCCTGGGCGGCCATGCCGGTCGAAGCGATGTAGAGGGCTTTCATCTTGTCTGCTCCGATCAGCCGTTGAGGTTGCCGAGTTTCTGGATCGCCGTGCGGCGCTGGTCGTCCTGCTTGGAGATCAGCGAGGCGACGCTCTCATAGGCACGCTGCACACGGATCATTTCGGTCATCTCGCCGACGCCGTTGACGTTGGATTTCTCGAGCGAGCCCTGCAGCACCAGGGTCTGGGTGGCATCGAGCGGGTTGGTCCCGGCCCACAGGTTGCTGCCTTCGCGGGTGGTCGATTGCGGGTCGGCGAATTCGACGAGGCGCAGGCGGCCCTTCTGGCCGGCGCTGGAAGAAACCGAGCCGTCTTCGCCGATGGTGATGTCGGTCTCGCCGGCGGCGAACTGGATCGGACCGCCAGTGCCGAGCACCGGATTGCCGTTGAGATCGACCAGGGTGCCGGTCGGATCGATTGCGAGTGAGCCGGAGCGGGTATAGCGCTCGCCGGCTGGGGTCTCGACCGCAAGGAAGCCATCGCCCTGAAGGGCCACGTCCAGCGGATTGCCGGTCTGGACCAGCGAACCGCCGCTCATGTCGTGGATGGTGGTCCAGTCGTCGGTATAGCTCAGGGGCTGGTCCAGGGTCGGGAAGTCGCGATCCCGGGCGACCGGCATCAGGTATTCCTCGAACAGCAGCTGTTCGGATTTGAAACCGGTGGTGTTGATGTTGGCGATGTTGTTCGCCACCACGTCCATCTGTCGCTGCAAGGCGATCTGCCGCGACAATCCGATGAGCTGCGCATTTTCCATGGCCGCTGAAGTCCCCGTTACGTCCCCGAACCGTTCGACCTCCCCAGGCCGTCGGGCTCGCCATTAACACTGCAGCAACCATGCCAAGTCGCGATGTCATGCAAAATCAATACGTTAGCCAGATAGTTGACCCGGCAGAGTTCGCCGTCTGGCTGGATGCGTGGCAAAAGCTGCCCGGCAAAATGTGCCGGGTTGGTGCGGTTCGTAACCAATCGTTAACCCTCTGCCGATTAGCTCGATCCTGACCGGAATCGTCCGGCCGGGCAGGGGTTTGGGGCATGACGGCTGAAGCCGATATCGAGGGTGGCGAAGTCGCCGCGCCCCAAAAGAAGAAGCTGCCCATCATGCTGATCGCCATGGCGGCCGCCGTCGTGGTGCTGCTCGGCGGCGGCGCCGCAGCCTATTTCCTGTTCTTTTCAGGCCCGAAGCCGGACGAGGCGCATCTGGCGGCAGTGCCCGAGACCTTCATCTTCAACCTGCCGACCATGACGGTGAACCTGCGCGGCGACGGCGAGCGCGAGCAGTTCATGAAGCTGACCGTGGCGCTGGAAGTCGCCAATGAAGAGGTGATGACCGAGATCCAGCCGCGCATGGCCAAGGTGGTCGATGCGTTCCAGGTCTATCTGCGCGAGCTGCGCAAGAGCGACCTCGAGGGCTCGGCCGGCATCTATCGGCTGAAGGAAGAGCTGCGCCGCCGCGTCAACATCGCGATCTTCCCGGCGCAGGTGGATTCTATCCTGTTCAAGGAAATCCTGGTGCAGTGATGGCTGGCCCCGGCGAACAGGACAAACTCAGCGACGAGTGGGGGCTGGATCCAGCGACCAGCGGCGCCTCGACGCCGGCAACGCAAACCGCCGAAGACGATATGGGCGCCGAGTGGGCCGCCATGCTCGAGGCGGACAGCGCCGAGGCCGGCGCGGCTGACCGGGTGCTGAACCAGGATGAGATCGACAGCCTGCTGGGCTTCGATCCCAATGCCGGCGGTGGCGCCGAACTCACCGGTGTGCAGGCGCTGATCAACTCGGCGCTGGTCTCCTACGAGCGCCTGCCGATGCTCGAGATCGTCTTCGATCGGCTGGTGCGGCTGGCGACGACGTCGCTGCGTAATTTCACCTCCGACAATGTCGAAGTGGCGCTCGAC
>JAEUMC010000970.1 GCA_016793415.1 Devosia sp.
GGACTTCACCCGGCGGCGACTGACATGGCGCCAGCCGAGCGGCTCGATGCCGACATGCGCCATGTGCTGAATGTACTGCAGTCGATGGGCGGCAAGCGCATCGACGAATGCCGCTCGCCCGAAGCACGGGCACTGCCGACCCTCGATATGGCGCTGCGCCGGATCCTGCGCGACCAGGTCGACGATATGAGCGTCGGCATGGAGATGCGGCTGATCCCCGGCCCGACCGATGAGATCCGCGCCCGCATCTATGTGCCGCAGAACGACATCGTCATGGGCCTGCGGCCGATGGTGCTGTTCCTACATGGCGGCGGGTTCGTGCTCGGCGATGTCGACAATTACGATGCGACGCCGCGGGCGCTGGCGGCGCGCACCGGCGCGGTGGTGGTCTCGGCGCATTACCGGCAGGCGCCGGAGCACCGCTTCCCGGCAGCGCACGAGGATGCCTACGCGGCGTGGACCTGGCTGCTCGAACATGCCGAATCACTGGGTGGCGACGCCAGGCGCGCGGCGATCGTCGGCGAGGGCTCGGGTGGCAACCTGGCAGTCAACGTGGCGCTCAGGGCCAGGGTCGAGGACAAGCCGCTGCCGATCCATCTCGGCCTCGTGACGCCGATGGCGGCGATGCTGTTCGATTTACCGTCGCATATCGAGAACACCGCCACCTTCCCCTATTCCACCGCAACGCTCGAATGGGCGGCGCGCAAGCTGTTCCGCAAGAAGGACGAGGCGCACGACGCCCGGATGAACATTGCCGGGCGTACCGACCTCGCCGGCCTGCCGCCGGCCACCATCATCCTTGCCGATGCCGATCCGCTGCGCTCGGAAGGCGAGGCGCTGGCCGATGCGCTGCGCCGCTCCGGCGTCTGGGTCGACATGACGACCTACGAGGGGGTGACGCACGGCTTCTTCGGGCTCTACCGCATCGTCAACAAGGCGATGTTCGCCCAGGGCCAGCTTGGCCGGAACCTCGCGGCAGCCTTCGGCAGCTAGCCGATCCTCCAAACGCCCTACCCCACCCACTGGTGGAAAAGTCACACCGGGCACGTACGTCGGCCCGCGGGCCTCGATAGTGTTGCCGTCAGGCACCAGAGTACTTATCTAGGCCGGATGCCTGATGCGGGGCGCAGGCAACCAAGGACAAGGCCGATTGGCGAAACGCGATTTTTATGAAGTGCTCGGGGTCCCCAAGGGGGCCGACGAAGCGGTGCTGAAAGGCGCCTACCGCAAGCTTGCGATGCAGTTCCACCCGGACCGCAACCCGGGCAATGCCGAGGCCGAACACAAGTTCAAGGAAATCAGCGAGGCCTATGACACGCTGAAGGACCCGCAGAAGCGCGCTGCCTACGACCGCTTCGGCCATGCGGCGTTCGAGAATGGCGGCCGCGGGCCGGCCGGATTCGGACCCGAGTTCACCTCGTCGATGTCCGATATCTTCGAGGACATTTTCGGCGACTTCATGGGCGGCCGCGGCCGTGGCGGCCAGTCCCGGTTGCGCGGCTCGGACCTGCGCTACAACCTCGAAATCAGCCTCGAAGAGGCGTTTGCCGGACGCACCGTCGATATCGACGTGCCGACGCTCGCCACCTGCGACACCTGCGAAGGCTCGGGCGCCAAGCCGGGCACCGGCATGTCGACCTGCCGCCATTGCAATGGCCAGGGCAAGGTGCGCGCGGCGCAGGGCTTCTTCACCATCGAACGCACCTGCCCGATCTGCAATGGCCGCGGCCAGATCCTCGAGCAGCCCTGCACCGATTGCGGTGGCCAGGGCCGCCGGCAGCAGAACCGCACGCTTTCCGTCGATATCCCCAAGGGCATCGAGGACGGCACCCGCATCCGGCTCGCCAACGAGGGCGAAGCGGGGCTGCGTGGCGGACCGCCGGGTGATCTCTACATCTTCATTTCGATCAAGCCGCACGACCTGTTCCAGCGCGACGGCGCCGACCTTTACGCCCGCGTGCCGATCGCCATGACTACGGCGGCTTTGGGCGGCGAGTTCGAAGTGCCGACGCTCGACGCGGCACGGGCTCGGGTGAAAGTCTCGTCAGGCACCCAGCCCGGCCAGCGCGTCCGCCTCAAGGGCAAGGGTATGCCGGTGCTGCGCTCCAAGGATTTTGGCGACCTTTACGTGCAGCTCGACGTCGAGACGCCGCAGAGCCTTTCGAAGCGCCAGCGCGAACTGCTGGAAGAATTCGAACGAGAGTCGACGCGGGAGAACTCGCCGACCTCAGAGGGGTTCTTTGCCAAGCTGAAGAGCCTGTTCGAGAACTAGGGCGGCTGGGCAGCTGTGGGACACCTCCTGGAAGTACAGAACAAGGGAGGTCGCCCGCTGACGGTCATCACCGAACCCTTGGGCAATACCTACACACTGCCCCCGGGAAGCCATCTGCGTATCACAAGCGCCGACATGGATCTGGACGACATATACGTCGTCTGGAGCGAGCAGCATTTGGTGGCGAGACACAAGGCGGCGGCGACTTCAACGGCGTGAACTTTGAGGTAGTTGGACCGGAATGACTGAAGCCGCACCCCCCAAGACCGCAATCACCATCTGTGGGTCGCTGCGCAAGGACTCGATCAACGAGCCCTTACGCCGGCACCTGTCGGCAAAGCTGCGCGAAGCCGGCGTGATCGTCACCGATCTCGACATGCACGACTTCGAGATGCCGATCTTCAACCAGGATATCGAGGATGCCGGCGAGACGCCGGAAGCGGCGAAGCGCCTGGCGGAGATGTTCCGCAGCCACGACATCGTGCTGATCATCAGCCCCGAGTACAATGGCGGGGTCACGCCGTTGATCGCCAACCTCGTCTCCTGGGTCAGCCGCGAGAAACCGAACCCGTTCAAGCACGCGGTGTTCGGCATCGGCGGGATGAGCGACGGCAAGTACGCCACGATCTTCGCGCTGTCGCACCTGCGCGACTCCTTGAGCAAGATCGGCGCGCTGGTGGTGCCGACGCTGCTGGGGCTGGGCCCCTACCCGGATGTGCTGGATGAAGACGGCGCGCCGAACGAAGGCAACATCAAGTGGAAGGTCGGCCAGATGGTGCGCGAGCTGACCCACTTCTCGCGTGGCGGCATCTGAGATGTACGCGCTCTATGTGACCCACCCGGAAGTGGTGATCGACCCCAATGCAGCGATGCCGCGCTGGGGGCTGTCCAGCCTGGGGAAGTCGCGAGCAGAACGTTTTGCGAACCACCCCCTGGTGGTCGACCTCACCCGCCTCGTTTCGAGTACGGAAACCAAGGCTCTCGAACTGGCGGCGATCCTCGCCAAGGGTTGCGGCGCGCCTGTGGACAGCGGGGATAAGTTCAACGAAAGCGACCGCCGTGGTACCGGTTTTGTTCCCGCGGCGCGCTTCGAGGCACTGCTCGATGCCCTGTATGCCCACCCCGATGAGTCGCCCGAGGGCTGGGAGGCGGCGCGGGATGCGCAACGTCGAGTGGCCGGCGCCTTCAATGACGTGCTGGCCGGGCACGATGCGACCAGGCCGATCGGCTTCACCGGCCACGGCACTGTCGGCACGCTGCTGAAGTGCCACCTCGGGGGGCTGACCATCGCACGCTCCGAGGATCAGCGCCGCATCGGCAATCCGGGCGGCGGCAACGTCTTCGTGGTGCGGCTCAGCGACCGCAAGCTCATCACCGACTGGATCGCGATGGAGGATCTGCCGGAGAGGATCGAGGGGCTTTAGGGTCGGCCTAGGCGCCCCCTCGCCCCTCCTAGCGGACGCGAGAGCGTCCGCGGGGGGGAGAGGGTTGGGGTGAGGGGCGCCAAGCGCACGGACATCACGACCTAGCGTGGGAACCGTAGCCGCACAGCTGGCGTGCTTGGCTACCCCTCACCCTGGCCCTCTCCCCAGAGGGGCGAGGGGACGCACTGTGCGCCGCCGGTGCGCCTAAGCCCCGTCCTTCCGCCCCGGCGCCCATTCCCCCAACCCGAACAGTTCCACCGCGTCCTCCAGCGCCAGCTTCAGCCGATCGAGCCGGGCCGGGTCGTGGTCGATCTCGCGCAACCGGGTCGGTCCGGCGAGCGGCGCGTTGGCCAGCAACCGGGTCCCCGCCTCGGTCAGCCCGACCAGCCGGGCGCGACGATCGCGCGGATCGGTCTTCACGGTGACGAGGTCCATGCGGCGCAGCTCGTCGATCGATTGGCCAAGCGTTGCCGGGTGCATCACCAGGGCCTTGCGCAAGGCGGCGAGCGGTAGTTGCGGGCGCTCGGCGCAGATGCGCAGCACCGACAACTGCAAGCCGGTGATGCCGAAGCGCTTCTTCAGGTCAGCGTGGAAAGCCTCGGTAGCACGCTCGAGCCGCACCCAGGCGACAATGGCGGAAAGCGCCTGCTGCTGCATGATTGATCTATGATTCCATCGTGTTGCGCGGAAGCTATGGCGACATAGCATCGCGCGCAAGCGGGCATTTCCGCTTGCCCGATTCGCTCCGCTATGGCACTGACCGGAAAATCCGGAGACATCTGATGGCAGGCACCCTGATCGTCGCGCTCGATCTCGACACCCGAGACGAGGCGGAACGCTTGATCGCGCAACTGGGCGACAACGTCGATTTCTACAAGATCGGCTACCAGCTGTTCTATGGCGGCGACGGGCTCAACCTCGGCAAGGCGCTGCTGGCCGCCGGCAAGCGGGTGTTCTTCGATCTGAAGATGCTCGATATCGACAACACCGTCGAAAAAGGCGTCGCGGCGATCGCCAGGACCGGCGCCACCATGGTCACCGTCCATGCCTACCCCAAGACGATGCGTGCCGCGGCGAAGGCCGCAGAAGGCTCAGGGCTCACTGTGCTCGGCGTCACCGTGCTGACCTCGATGGACGACGGCGACCTCAAGGATGCCGGCTATGCGCGCGATGCGGCCGGCCTCGTGGCGTTGCGGGCCGAGCAAGCCAAGGACGCCGGCATCGGCGGCATCGTCTGTTCGCCCAACGAGGCGCAGATGGTGCGCTCGATCGTCGGGCCCCGGCTCGCCATCGTCACCCCGGGGATCCGACCGGCGGGCAGCGCGCATGGCGATCAGAAGCGGGTGACCGGCCCGGCCGAAGCGCTGGCTGCCGGCGCCAGCCACCTCGTGGTCGGGCGACCGATCACGGCCGCCGCACACCCGGTAAGCGCGGCGCAGGCGATCCTCGCCGAGATGGCCGGCGGCACGCGGCTGGCATGACCGCGCCGGCTGGGCTATAGGCGTCGCACGGGTTCGGTAGGAGCAAGCATGTCTGACCTCAAGGTCGCCATCGCCGGCGCAGGCGGCAAGATGGGCGCGGCCAATATCCGCGCCGTGACCGCCACTCCCGGCATCGCCGTGATCTCGGCCTTCGATCGCGCCGGAGCGCCGGCCGTCGGCAAGGATGCGGGTGAACTGGCGGGGATCGAAGCCCTCGGTGTCACCGTCACCGACGACGTCGCTGCGGCGCTGGCAGGCGCCGATGCGATCATCGATTTCACCGCGCCAGCCAACTCGGTGGCGCTGGCCGGGGAAGCGGCGAGGCGCGGCCTGGTCCACATCGTCGGCACCACCGGGTGCAGCGAAGCAGACGACGCGGCCATCCGCGCTGCGGCCGCAACCGCCCGGATCGTCAAGGCCGGCAACTTCTCGCTCGGGGTGAACCTGCTGCTGGGCCTCGTCAAGCAGGCGGCCGCGGCGCTGCCCGGCTTCGATATCGAAATCCTCGAGATGCACCACAACAAGAAGGTCGACGCGCCCTCGGGCACGGCGCTGATGCTGGGAGAGGCGGCGGCACGCGGCCGCAATCTCGACCTGAAGACGCATTCGGTCCGCGTCCGCGACGGCCATACCGGGCCGCGCGAAGAGGGCAGCATCGGCTTTGCCACGCTGCGCGGCGGCAATGTCATCGGCGAGCATCGGGTGATCCTCGCCGGTCCCGGCGAGCGGATCGAACTCAACCATATCGCCGACAACCGGGCGCTGTTTGCCGATGGCGCGGTACGCGCCGCATTGTGGGCCCGCAGCCAGCAGCCGGGCTTTTACTCCATGGCCGACGTGCTCGGCCTCACCTGAGACAAGGACTTCTCGATGACCGGAACGCTGATCCTCGTTCGCCACGGCCAGAGCGACTGGAACCTCAAGAACCTGTTCACCGGCTGGCGCAACCCCGACCTCACCGAGCAGGGCATCGGGGAAGCCCGCAATACCGGCAAGCAGCTGAAAGCCGCCGGCTATACGCCCGACGTCTATTTCACCTCGGCGCTGCGCCGGGCCCAGCACACGCTGGACCTGATCCTCGAAGAGCTCGGCATTACCGAGGTGACGATCACCCGCTCGAAGCTGCTGAACGAGCGCGACTATGGCGATCTCAGCGGCCTCAACAAGGACGATGCGCGAGCCAAATGGGGTGAGGAGCAGGTGCTGATCTGGCGCCGCTCCTTCGACGTGCCGCCGCCGGGCGGCGAAAGCCTCAAGGACACGGCGGCCCGCACCCTGCCCTATTACGACGCCGAGATCGCGCCGCTGCTGAAAGCCGGGAAAACCGTTTTGGTCGCGGCCCACGGCAACTCGCTGCGCTCGATCGTCATGGCGATCGAGAACCTGACGCCGGATGAGATCCTGAAGCGCGAACTCGCGACTGGCGAGCCGGTGATCTACAAGATCGGCGCCGATGGGAAGCTGGCAGCGAAGGTCGAGATCTAGAGGCTGTCCGACTGAGAGAGACGGCCCCCTCCCGGCCTCCCCCATAAAAGGGGAGGTGAAGAGTCGAGGCTCTATCTTCGATCGTGCCAGGTGAACCGGCGGGGCACCTCCCCCTTTATGGGGGAGGATGGGAGGGGGCCGTCTGCTTCAGTCAGCCCTAAGCCGCCACGACACCGCTTTCCCAGCCCAGGATCGCCCGCTTGCGCGGCACGCCCCAGTGGTAGCCGGTGAGGGCGCCGCTGGTGCCGACGACGCGATGGCAGGGGACCACGAAACTGATCGGGTTCTTGCCCACTGCGGCGCCGACGGCGCGGGCCGCGGTGGGGCGGCCGATATGGTTGGCGACCTTCTGATAGGTGGTGGCCTTGCCGACCGGGATCTTCAGCAGCGTTTCCCAGACCTGCACCTCGAAATCGGTGCCGATCAGCACGACCCGTACCGGTTGCTCGGGGTCCCAGCGGTTGGGATCGAACACCCGGGCAGCGATCGGCGCCACCGCCTTGTCGTCGCGGCGATAGCGGGCATTGGGCCAGCGATTGGCCAGATCCTCGAAGGCCTCTTCGATCGACATATTGTCGTCGGCAAAGCCTATGCCGCTGAGCCCATACTCGGTCATGGTCAGTACCGCGGTGCCGAATGGCGACGGGGCGGCGCCCCAGACCATCTCGAGGCCCTCGCCGCGGGCGCGGAAGGCGCCGGGCGGCATGGCCTCGTGGGTGACGAACAGGTCGTGCAGGCGCGACGTCGAGGAGAGGCCCACCTCATAGGTGGTGTCGAGCACGCTCTGCTGGTCGGCCAGGAGCTTTTTGGCGTGATTGAGCGCCACGGCCTGGGCGAAGCTCTTGGGGCTCAGCCCGCACCAGCGGCGGAACAGGTCGGTGAGCTGCCGCTCGGTCAGCCCGATGGCACGGGCAAAACGCGGCAGATCGGTTTCGTCGGGCAGCGTCTCGCTCAGATAGGCGATGGCGGCCTGGACGGTCTCGTAATCCGAGTTGGCGATGATGGTTTCGTGCTTGCTCATGATGAGCGGAACATAGGCGCGCCGCGCCGCCGTTGCGACCCGGTTTTGACGGGCGCTGGCGCTAGACCCGCGCCCGCTTCAGCGCGGTGCCGAAAGCCTTGGCGAAGCTCGACTTCTCGTCCTGGTTGAGGAACTGGCCGAGCACGATGTCGCGATCGCGCGTGCGCAGATGCAGCGCCACCGTCCGCTCGTTGTAGTC
>JAEUMC010000410.1 GCA_016793415.1 Devosia sp.
CCCGCCGACGTGGAGTTTCCGGTGCGCGCCGCGACGCCGGGCGACGAAGGCAAGCAGCACCCGCTGCTCGATTACGCCATCGGCACGCTGCGCCGGCCCAGCACCTATGACGAACACAACCCGCAGGACCTGGTCGCGGCCGACGAGCTCGAGATCCGCCAGATGCGGGCGACCTATTACGGGTTGATCGCCGAAGTGGACGCGCAGCTCGGCCGCATCGTCCAGCATCTGAAGGACACCGGCCAGTACGACCGCACGCTGATCATCGTCACGTCCGACCACGGCGAGGTGCTCGGCGAGCACTATATCTGGGGCAAGGAAATCTACTTCGACGCGGCCTTCCACCTGCCGCTGGTGATCCGCGACCCGCGCCCTGAAGCCGACGCCGCGCGGGGCCGGCGGGTCACCGCGTTCACCCAGGCGATCGACGTGATGCCGACGGTGCTCGACTGGCTCGGCCTCGACATTCCGCGCAGCTGCGACGGCGCGTCATTGCTGCCGTTCCTCTGCGGCGAAACCCCGCCCGACTGGCGTAACGCCGTGTACTTCGAACACGATTTCCGCGACGTCCGCACCCAGAAGCCGGAAACGGCGCTCGGCATCGCCTCCGACCAATGCGCCTATGCGGCGATCCGCGACGACAAGTTCAAATACGTGCACTTCGCCGCCCTGCCGCCGCTGCTGTTCGACATCGCCAACGACCCGCACGAGCAGGTGAACCTCGCAAACGATCCGGCCTACACCGACGTGGCGCTCGACTATGCCCGCCGCATGCTGGACTGGCGGCTGAGTTCGGGCGAGCGCGAGCTGACCAATATGTCGGTGGGGACTGGCGGGTTGTTCGTGCGGAAGTAAGTCAGCTCCGCGGATAGCTGGGCCGGGTCCGGCGCAGGCAGCGCAGGCCCCCGCCCACAGCTAAGCCGCGCAACTCCCCGCCGCCTCCACTCCCATCAGCAATTCCCCCGCAAACGCACCGCCCGCGAGAAACCTCTCGAGCCGCTCCACGTGCGGCGCCGGATCCAGCCCCTGCGCCATCAGCCAGGCCGGATTGTAGTAGGTCTCCGCATAGCGCTCGCCGCTGTCGCAGATCAGCGAGACGATCGAACCGGACCGCCCCTCCTCGCGCATCAGGCTCGCCGCCCAGCAGACGCCGACGAAATTGCTGCCGGTGGAAGCGCCGACGCGGCGGCCGAGCAGCCGCGACAGCACCTGCATGCCGGCGAGCGAGGCCGCGTCGGGCACCCGGATCATCTCGTCGATCACCTCGCCGATGAAGGAGGCTTCCATGCGTGGCCGCCCGATCCCCTCGATACGCGAGCCACGCGACGCGGTGGCCGCCCGGTCGGTGCGGAGCCAACCGTCATAGAAGGCGGAGAACTCGACATCGGGGACACAGAGCCGGGTGTCGAGGCAGCGGTAGCGGAGATAGCGGCCGATGGTCGCCGAGGTGCCGCCGGTGCCGGCGCCCATGACGATCCACTCGGGCACCGGGTGCCTCTCCCGCGCCATCTGCGCAAAGATCGACTCGGCGATGTTGTTGTTGCCGCGCCAGTCTGTGGCGCGTTCGGCAAAGGTGAACTGGTCGAGATAGTGCCCGCCGCATACTGCCGCGAGCTCGGCGGCAGCGGCGTAGATGGCACCGGGCTGGTCGACGAAGTGGCAGCGGCCACCCTGCTGCTCGATCGCTTCGACCTTGCTGGCGCTGGTCGAGCGCGGCAGCACGGCGCAGAAATCGAGCCCGAGCAGCCGCGCGTAATAGGCTTCGCTCACCGCAGTCGAACCGGACGACGCCTCGACCAGCGTCATGCCCTCACAAATCCGGCCGCTGCAGATGCCATAGAGGAACAGCGACCGCGCCAGCCGGTGCTTGAGGCTGCCGGTCGGATGCGAGGACTCGTCCTTGAGATAGATGTCGATCCCAGCGAGACCGGGCAGGTTCAGCGCGATCAGATGCGTATCTGCCGAACGCCGTCCCTCGGCCTCGAGCAGGGCAATCGCCCGGCTGCGCCAGGCTCGATCCGGACCACAGTTCGACATAGCAGCCTCATGCTACAACACACCTATCTTGTAGCACGTGTTGCTACATTTTTGCAATCATGCGCGATCTTGTTCTAAGATGGTAGACGTTCTTAGTACGATGCTCGCGCCGGCAGCGAGATCTCGGGCAACCATGTTCCGTATGGCGGAACCGGCAGTGATTGACCCTCTCTCCCCCGCCTTTCAAGCTGGCCGCCAACCCTTCATCCGGAACCGCCATTGCCATGCGCCTGTTCATCGCCACCCTCGGCACCGAGACCAACACCTTCGCCTCGTTCCCGACCGGCATCGACGACTTCAAGGAGTGTTTCTGGGCCGATCGCAACGTCGAGACCTTTGCCCCCTCACCCTGGTCGGCCCCACCGCAGATCTGGCGCGAACGTGGTCTCGAGCGCGGCTGGGAGGTAATCCAGAGCCTGTTCGCCTTCGCCAACCCGGCCGGCCCGACCATCAAGGCCGATTATGAGGCGATGCGCGACCGCATCCTCGATGACTTGCGTGCCGCCGGCCCGGTCGACGCGGTGCTCTATTACCTCCACGGCGCAATGATTGCCGATGGTTACGATGACTGCGAAGGCGACCTGGTCAGGCGCACCCGCGAGCTGGTCGGCAAGCAGACCCGCATCGGCATCGAGCTCGACCTGCACGGCCATGTCGACAACACCATCGTCGACAACGCCGACCTGATCGTCATCTACAAGACCTACCCGCATATCGACCATGCCGAGCGCGCCGAGGACCTGTTCGCCCTGATGGAGCGTACCCTGAAGGGCGAGATCGAACCGAAAATGGCGCTGTTCGACTGCAAGACCATGGGGCTGTTTCCCACCACCATGGAGGGCCCGATGATCGCCTTCACCCAGTCGCTCTATGACGGGGAAGGCAAGGGGGGCGTGCTGTCGCTGTCGCTCAACCACGGCTTCCCCTGGGCCGACGTGCCGCTCGCTGGCGCCAAGATGCTGGCTGTCGCCGACCGCGACCAGGCCATCGCCGACCGCGCCGCACGAGAGTATGGCGAAGCCTTCTACCGCATCCGTGCCGAGGCGACGCTGCCCTTCACGCCGTTCAAGGACGCCATCGAGCAAGCCAGGATCAAGGGCGACAAGCCGCTGCTCATTGCCGACACCTCCGACCAGATCGGCAGCGGCGCGCCGGGCGATACCACCTATGTGCTGAAGGCCTTCATCGACGCCGGCATCCGCAACGCCGTGGTCGCACCGCTCTGGGACCCCTCGGCGGTGAAGATCTGCTTCCAGGTCGGGGTCGGCGCCAGGCTGAAGCTCCGCATCGGCGGCAAGTTCGAACCCCATTCCGGCCCGCCGCTCGATGCGGAAGCCGAAGTGCTGTTCTTGAAGCGCAACGCCCACCAGGATCACCTGCCCGGCGAGCGCATCGAGATCGGCGATGTCGCCGTGGTGCGGGTGGAAGGCATCGAGGTGCTGCTGACGACGCTGCGCACCAACCTCTACACCCTGAGCCTCCTCTCGCTGCACGGCATCACGTTCGACGACAAGCAGGTCGTCTCGATCAAGAACCTCTACAAGCACAAGGACCTGTTCACCACCAACACCCGGGCGCAACTGTTCGTCGCGACACCCGGCACCAGCAACCCGAACTGGAGCGAGCTGCCGTTCAAGCGCCTGACCCGCCCGATCTGGCCGCTGGACGCGGATCCGCTAGGGCTGGATTGAGGCCGGCATTGCAGCTCGCCGCCCCTCTCCCTCGGGGGCGCAATTGCGCCCCCTTGGAGGGGAGAGGGTAGCGAAGGTTGGAGCGCAGCGACGTACCGAAGCTCGGGTGAGGGGTTCAGCGGTGCAGCGAGTGCTCGCTGAGAGACTGGACCCCTCACCCCAGTTCCGCTACGGACCTGACGGTCCTAGCTGCACTACCCTCTCCCCTCAGGGGAGAGGGGGCGCCCCGTCCGCTCCCGCAGGAAATGCGCCGCTGTCGTGCACAACAGCGCCCAGGCGGCGCCGAGCGACCAGCCGGCCAGCACATCGGTGGGATAGTGCACCCCGAGGTAGATCCGGCTCACCCCGACCAGCAGGGTGAGCGCGATCGCCACCCCGACGAAGAAGCGCTTGAGCGGCCGCTCGGGTGACGACTCCGCCAGCATGGCGCCGATGGTGAGGAACACCACCGCCGACACCGTGGCATGCCCGCTCGGAAAGCTGGCGGTGAACACCTCGGCGACGCCGGTGAGATCTGGCCGCGGCCGGTCGAACAGCATTTTGAGCACGGTACTGAGGATGGTGCCGCCCACCACGGCGAACACCATGAACCAGCCGGTGCGGTGCTTGCCCGCCAGAACCAGGTAGGCAAACACCACGATCGTCACGATGCCCAGCACCGAGAAGCTGCCCAGACCGGTGATGTCGCGAACCGCTTCGTTGAACCACGAGGGGCCGATCGGCTCTGCCGGGTTGCCGGGCGTCCGGAGCGCCATCAACACTGCGTTGTCGAGATTGAGCGTGTCGCCATCGGTCACCGCATCGGCGATGAGGCCGAAGCCGCCGAGCAACGCCGCCGCGGCAAGCGCCCCGACATAGACGGAGCGAGGGGTGCTGGGCATGTCGGCGATCCTCCGCAAGGCTATGGGATTCCTATATCAAACCGTTTCGCCACCAATCGAATCCCTATGGAACGCGGCAGTAGCGTGTTGGGTCAGAATCCATGAGGCCCGATATGCCCACGCAGCCGACCGGCAACAAGCCCCCACTCTCCGCACGCGACCGCGACTGGCGCAACGGCCTGCTGTTGATCGCCGGTATTGTCGGTCTGCCGGTGGTTGTGGCAGCGGTGGTCTCGCTGATCTGGAGCTGAGCCCTGCCTACGCGCTGGAGCTGGCAGGTTCGGCGCTACCGCCTCACTCCGCCGCCATCGCCGCGTACATCTCGCCCGCCGTCCGCGCTCGCCTGAGCTTCTCGGTCACCCCGGCCGCCCGCAATTGCCGCGACACCACCGACAGCGCCTTGAGGTGCGAGGCGCGGTCGGCCGGCGACAGCAGCAGGAAGATCAGGTCCACCGGCTGGTCGTCGATGGCATCGAACTCCACCGGCTTGGCCGTTCGCGCCAGCAGTGCGAACGGTGCGGCGAGCCCGGCCGGCGCGCTGTGCGGAATGGCGATTCCCTGCCCGATACCGGTCGAGCCGAGCGTCTCGCGATGGCTGAGCCCATTCAGCACCGCTGCCGGGTCGAGTCCGGTGACCTCTGCGGCCCGCTGCGACAGCTGCTGCAGCAACTGCTGTTTGGAAGACGCATCCATGTCGACCAGCACGTTTTCCGGTCGAAGCAGTTCGGCGATGTTCATGGCGTAACTCTAGATCTTGTCGGCCGGGGTCGGCTCGAACGGGTCGGCCTCGGCGAGGCGGTAGCCGACACCGGTTTCGGTGGTGATATAACGCGGCTGGTCCGGCGTCTGTTCGATCT
>JAEUMC010000430.1 GCA_016793415.1 Devosia sp.
CTTCAACTTCAAGGGCGGGCTGGAACTGCCGCCGGAACTGGTGGCCCTGGTTTTCGGCCTCTCGATCTACACCGCCTCGTTCATCGCCGAGACAGTGCGCGGCGGCATCCAGTCGGTCAGTCACGGCCAGACCGAGGCGGCGCAGGCGCTTGGCCTGCAGGATGGCGACCGGCTGCGGCTGGTGATCGTGCCGCAGGCGATGCGTGTCATCATCCCGCCGCTGACCAGTCAGTACCTGAATCTCACCAAGAACTCGTCGCTCGGCGCCGCCATCGGCTATCCCGAACTGGTCAACGTGTTCACCGGCACCACACTCAACCAGACCGGCCGAGCCATCGAGGTGATTGCGCTCACCATGCTGGTCTACCTCATCCTGTCGCTGGGCACCTCGGCGATCATGAACTGGTACAACGCCCGCGTGGCGCTGGTTGAACGCTAGGAGCGGCAGATGACCGATATCGCCTTCGTCCGCTCCGAGATCGAGAAAGCGCAGCCGGCGCCGCGCAGCCAGAGCGGCCTCGTCGCCTGGCTGCGCAAGAACCTGTTCGCCAGCGTCTCGGACACCATCCTCACGATCATCGCGGTACTGTTCCTGTTGTGGATCGTCCCCGCGCTTTATGGCTTCCTCATCGGACGCGCCGTCCCACCGGGCGGCACGGTCGAGCAGTGCCGCGTCGAGAATGTCGGTGCCTGCTGGGCCTATATCGCCAGCGAGATCGAGTTCTTCATCTACGGCTTCTACCCGATGACCGAGTACTGGCGGCCGAACATCGTGTTCGCCATGCTGGCGCTGATCGGCCTGCCGCTGCTTTGGCCGTCCGCGCCGTTCAAGGTGGTCAACGCCATCCTGTTCTTCGTGGTGTTCCCGGTCGCCTCGGTGATCCTGCTCTCGGGCGGCATGTTCGGTCTGCGCTACGTGCCGACCGAACAGTGGGGCGGCCTCTTGGTCACCCTGATCATCTCGGTGGTTGGCATCAGCCTGTCGCTGCCGCTGGGCATCCTCCTGGCGCTCGGCCGGCAATCCAAGCTGCCGATCATCAAGACGCTGTGCATCTGCTTCATCGAGCTGATCCGCGCCGTGCCGCTGATCACCATCCTGTTCATGGCCTCGATCATGCTGCCGCTGTTCATGCCGCAGGGGACGACCGTGGACAAACTGGTGCGTGCGCTGGTCGGCGTGACGCTGTTCGCCTCGGCCTATATGGCCGAAGTGGTGCGCGGCGGCATGCAGGCGATCGGTCGCGGCCAGTACGAAGCGGCTGCTGCTCTCGGGCTCGGCTATTGGCAGCGCATGGGCTTCATCATCCTGCCGCAGGCGCTCAAGCACGTGATCCCCGGCATCGTCGGCAACTTCATCTCGCTGCTGAAGGATACTTCGCTGGTCTACATCGTGGGCATGAAGGATCTGCTCGAGGCGGTGAAGACCAAGAACGACGCCATCGAATGGGCATCGCCAACGCAATCGGTCACCGGCTATATCTTTGCTGCAGCCGTGTTCTGGGTGCTCTGTTTCTCAATCTCCCGCTACTCCCGATACTGGGAGCGCCGGCTCAATACCGGCCACAAGAGGTAGCTGATGTCAGACGTGTCTCCAGTCGTCGTCGATCGCGATATCGACACCACCAACATGCAGGTTTCAAAGACCGAGGTGGCGGTCGAGATCATCGGCATGAACAAGTGGTTCGGTGATTTCCACGTCCTGCGCGACATCAACCTCAAGGTGATGAAGGGCGAACGTATCGTCATTGCCGGACCGTCCGGCTCCGGCAAGTCGACCATGATCCGCTGCATCAACCGACTGGAGGAACACCAGAAGGGCAAGATCGTCGTCGACGGCAAGGAACTCACCAACGACCTCAAGCGCATCGACGAAGTGCGGCGCGAAGTCGGCATGGTGTTCCAGCACTTCAACCTCTTCCCGCACCTGACGATCCTGCAGAACCTGACGCTCGCCCCGATCTGGGTGCGCGGCACGCCGAAGGCGGAAGCGGAGGCGACCGCAATGCACTACCTCGAGCGCGTCAAGATTCCGGAGCAGGCCAACAAGTTCCCGGGCCAGCTCTCGGGCGGCCAGCAGCAGCGCGTAGCCATCGCTCGCTCGCTTTGCATGAACCCCAAGATCATGCTGTTCGATGAGCCGACCTCGGCGCTCGACCCGGAAATGGTCAAGGAAGTGCTCGAGGTCATGATCTCGCTCGCCGAGAGCGGAATGACCATGCTGTGCGTCACCCACGAAATGGGCTTCGCTCGGCAGGTCGCCAACCGCGTGATCTTCATGGATCAGGGCCAGATCATCGAGCAGAACGAGCCGGAAGAGTTCTTCCACAATCCGCGCCACGAGCGCACCAAGCTCTTCCTCAGCCAGATCCTCCACTGATCTGCGACCGCGCTATGCCTTGACCCATCCTGCCCGCTGGTGAAGATGCCGCCGGGCAGGAA
>JAEUMC010000469.1 GCA_016793415.1 Devosia sp.
GGACATTGCCGAATTCGATCGCGCCAAGATCGAAGGGCTGATCGCTGCCGGGCTCACCGCCCAGCAGGCCGCGAACACCGCCGACGAAGAGATGCGCCTGCAGGAAGAGATCGACGGCTGGCGCAACCTGCTGCTCGACGCTTCGGTCGGGACCAGCACCGCGCATTAAGCGGACGGATAGCGAATTCGAAACGGGCGTCCTCAGGGGCGCCCGTATTGTTTTTGGGGGGGCCGTCGCGTATTCGTTGCGCGGCATGCCGCTGAACGTGCAATCAGGAACCCTCCCCCGCAAGCGGGAGAGGGGCGCCGACTGCAAGATGCGGTGGAGGTCCAGCGGCAGACCTTCTCCTAAATGCGCGACCCGAAGCAATTCACCATCCCTTAAGGCAAACTGCGTAATTGTCGGCCTCGGGAATGCAGCAAGACTAACCGCGCCGGGGCCAGGACAGCCACGGCCAGTTATGGAGCCGCACCCAATTGATCCCGAGCAGAACGAGGCCGCCGGCCGGAAGCAATTCCGGACGCGCCCAGCCATTGCCCAACGTCGTCCACTCCAGAACCAGAGCGAGCGCAGACCAATGAAGATCCGGACCCGTCTATTTCTCATCGTTGCCGTGATGGGCCTCGTGGTCTCGGCGATCGGTGGCCTTGCGGTGTATGTGACGGCATCGTTCACCGAGCGCACCGAGCAGCTCGAGGCTGCATCGCAACGGGCCTTCAACGGCGAGCATCTCAACCGGCTGGTGACCGCCGTGGTGATGGACGCGCGCGGCATCTACGCGTCGCCCGACGTCGAGAAGGCGGCGCCGTTCGCCGAGGGCCTCTTGAAGTCGCTCGACAAGATCGACGCGCATCTTGCCCAGTGGCAGCCGCTGGTGCCGGCGGCCGACCGTCCGGCGTTCGACCAGGTGGTGGCGCGCACCGCGGAGTTCCGGCAGTTCCGGGCGGAGACGGCGCGGCTCGCGGCGATCGACCCGGTGCAGGCCAATGCGCAGGGCAACAACGAGGCCAATCGCGCCAACCGCAAGACCTATCAGGCCGAGATCGATGCGGTGGGCGAGAACGACCAGGCGCAGTTCGAGGCGATCAAGGCCGATATCGACGGCTTCGAAGCGCTGATCCTGCCGGTGGTGGCGGGTGCGACGCTGCTCGGGCTGTTGGCCGGCGTGGGGGCAGCGCTCTATGTCGGCACCCGCTATGTGTCGACTCCGCTGACCCGGGTGACCCGCACCATGGCGCGGATCGCCGAGGGCGACTTCGCCGCTGAGGTGCCCTATGCGAGCGAGAAGAACGAGATCGGCCAGATGGCGGCCGCCGTGCAGGTGTTCAAGGAGAACGGCATCCGCGTGGCCGAGATGAACGAAGACGAGCGGAGCCGGCACGAGAAGGCAGCCGAGCGCGCCCAGATGATGCTGAGCTTCCAGAACGCCTTCGACGGGGTGGTGGCGGCGACGCTGAAGGGCGACCTCAGCCAGCGCATCGACGCGCATTTCGCCGATGCCGACATCGAACGCATTGCCGACAACTTCAATGGCCTGATGGACACGGTGGCGGGCGGACTGAACGAAGCCGGCGACGTGCTCGAGGCGCTGGCCGAGGCCAACCTGACGCGGCGCATGAACGGCAGCTATGAGGGCGAGTTCGCCCGCCTGAAGCACAACACCAACACCGTGGCCGAGAAGCTGAGCGACATCGTCACCCAGCTCAAGAAGACCTCGTTCGACCTGAAGACGGCGACGGGCGAGATCCTTTCCGGCGCCAACGACCTCTCTGAACGCACCACCAAGCAGGCGGCGACGATCGAGGAGACCTCGGCGGCGATGGAGCAGCTGGCGAGCACGGTGCTGGCCAATGCGCAGCGCGCGGCCGGTGCCTCGGAGAATGCCGCGGCGGTAACGACGACGGCAGAGGCCGGTGGGGCAGTGATGCTCAGCGCCAATGCGGCAATGGGGCGGATCACCGAGAGCTCGGCCAAGATTTCCAACATCATCGGGCTGATCGACGACATCGCCTTCCAGACGAACCTGTTGGCGCTCAACGCCTCGGTGGAGGCGGCGCGCGCCGGTGATGCCGGCAAGGGCTTTGCCGTGGTCGCGGTGGAAGTGCGGCGGCTGGCGCAGTCGGCGGCCAGCGCTTCGGCTGAGGTCAAGGCGCTGATCGAGCAGTCGGCCAACGAAGTGCAGGGCGGATCCAGACTGGTGGCGGAAGCGGCGAGCAAGCTCGAGCAGATGCTGGTGGCGGTGCGCGGCAATCGCGAACTGCTCGAAGGCATCGCCCGGGACAGCCGCGAGCAGGCCTCGGCGATCGAAGAGGTCAATACCGCGGTCCGCCAGATGGACGAGATGACCCAGCATAACGCGGCGCTGGTGGAACAAACCAACGCCGCGATCGAGCAGACCGAAGCGCAGGCCACCGAACTCGACCGGATCGTCGCGGTGTTCAGCGTCGACGGCAAGCCGGAGACGGTGACCATGGCGCCGGTGGCGGAACTGCCGCCCCAGGGCGGGATCAAGGCGCTGGAGCAGCGGGTCAAGGCGGCGGCCAGGACTTACCTCAGCCGCGGCAACACGGCGATCAAGGCCGATGACTGGGCGGAGTTCTGAGAGGGCTTCATTACGCATTAACCCCGATCCGGCATAGTTTGTTTACCCTGGCGCAGGACGGGCCGCCGACGCCAGGGACGCCGCAAGAAAGCGGCATCCGGCCGACGGGGCTTCAGAATGAAGAACGACGTGACCACCAAGTCCGCGGGCGGCAAGCCGTCGCGTGGCATTTCACTGCGCACCCTGGTTGTCTGCCTTGCCGTCGTGATGGCCGCCACCGGCGCCGTCGTTTCGGCAGCGAACATCTACGTGGCGAGCGAGTTCGAACGCAGCAGCCGGACCTCGAGCGAGCTGATGTCATCGATGCGTGCGCACATGACCGCCGACATGCTGCACGACAGCATGCGCGGCCTGGTCTACCGGGCGCTCTACTCGGTGGTGTCCGGCGACCTCGAGGCTGCCAAGGCCACCTATGGTGACGTGATGAGCTACGGCGCCTCGTTCAAGCAGGCGCTGAATTCGCAGAAGGATTTCGAGGTGCCGGACGATATCCGGCAGGCGCTTGACGGCGTGCGGGCGCCGCTCGATGCCTATATCAGCGCGGCGACGACGCTGGTGGGCAAGGCCGCCAAGTTCGACATCGTGGGGGCGCAGACCGACCTGGTGGCGTTCGACGAGAGCTTCAAGGTGCTCGAAGGCGAGATGTCCGCGGTGTCGGATGCCATCGAGGATGCCAACACTGCGCAGACGCGCACCGCCAAGACCAACCATGACCTTTCCAACGTCGCCATCTGGGGCGGCCTCGGGTTGCTGCTGCTGCTGGCGGTGGGGACGCTGGTGCTGAGCCAGCGCTTCGTCGCCAAGCCGCTCGGGCTGGTGGCGCAAGGCTTTGGGCGGCTGGCGGACGGCGATCTGGAGGTCGAGAGTGGCGGCAGGCAGCGGGTGACCGAAGTCGCGGCGCTGACCAACGTGCTGGGGGTGTTCCGCGAGGCCCTGATCAATCGCGATACCCTCGCCGGCGAGGCGGCGACCAGCGCGCGGCAGGTGGCGACACGCGCCGAGGCGGCCGCCGGGTTGAACGACGAGATCGGTGCGGCGGTGAGCGCCGCGCTGGACGGCGACTTCAGCCGCCGAGTGGCGGAAGACCAGACCGAAGCAGACCTGCGCCAGCTGGCGCAGAGCATCAACCGGCTGCTTGGTACGGTGGACGGATCGATCAGTGAAACCGGCGCGGTGCTCGGGGCGCTGGCGCAGGCGGACCTCACACGGCGCATGGAAGGCAGCTATTCGGGATCGCTGAAGAAGCTGATGGACGACACCAACGCGGTGGGCGACCGGCTGACCGAGGTGGTGACGAACCTTCGCTCGACCTCGCGTTCGCTCAAGGTGGCAACCGGCGAGATCCTGTCCGGCGCCAACGATTTGAGCGAGCGCACCACCAAACAGGCGGCGACGATCGAGGAGACCTCGGCGGCGATGGAGCAGCTGGCGGTGACGGTGCTCGAAAATGCCAAGCGAGCGGAATCGGCCAGTAGCAATGCGGCAGACGTATCACGCACAGCCGAGCAGGGTGGCGAGGTGATGCGCGAGGCGACGGCGGCGATGGAGCGGATCACGCAGTCGTCGGCCAAGATTTCCAACATCATCGGGCTGATCGACGACATCGCCTTCCAGACCAACCTCCTGGCGCTCAATGCCTCGGTGGAAGCGGCACGCGCCGGCGACGCCGGCAAGGGCTTTGCGGTGGTCGCCGTGGAAGTGCGGCGGCTGGCGCAGTCGGCGGCTAGCGCCTCCTCCGAGGTGAAGGCACTGATCGAGCAGTCGGGCACCGAAGTCGCGGGCGGCTCGCGGCTGGTGGCCGAGGCGGCGAGCAAGCTCGGGCTGATGCTCGAGGGGGCGCGCACCAACTACGAGCTGCTGCAGGGCATCGCCGGCGAAAGCCGGGCCCAGGCCTCCTCGATCGAAGAGGTGAACGTGGCCGTGCGGACGCTCGACGAGATGACCCAGCACAACGCGGCGCTGGTCGAACAGACCAATGCGGCGATCGAGCAGACGGAATCGCAGGCCGGAGAGCTCGACCGGATCGTCGACATCTTCACCCTCGCCGAAGCCGGCACGGCCCCCACGGTGACAAAGGCAGCGGCCCGGCAGGTCTATCTCAGCCAGGGTAACGCGGCGATCAGCACCGACTGGAACGAGTTCTAGCCGACGACCGGACAGACAATCTCAGCGAAAGGGCGCCATCCGGCGCCCTTTTTCGTTCCGACCACGTCGCGCCGCCAATTACGCATTGTTGCGTAGCTGAGCAGTAACTGCTCGCGGACTTAGGCCGGCGCACCCTGATGGTGTACCGCGCGTTAATACGCATAGCCGGCTTGGAGGTTCCTCAAGCGGATATGCGTTGAAATTGCGCCGGATCCGCAGAAGCGGTTTTTGGGGGCAGAAGTCATGGGTCAGTCTATTTTCGCTGGGTTTACCGGCGCTTCGCATTCGGACGACCGCAGCAAAGTCGAAGCGATCATGCGCAGCCAGGCGGTGATCGAGTTCAGGCTCGATGGGACCATCGTAACGGCGAACCCGAACTTTCTCGGCGCGACGGGGTATGCACTGGAGGAGGTCCAGGGCAAGCACCACAGAATGTTCGTCGACCCCCAGGAGGCCCAGGGGGCCGACTACGCCGAGTTCTGGCGTGCGCTGGGCGCCGGACAGTTCCAATCGGGGGAGTACCGCCGCTTCGCCAAGGGGGGACGCGAGATCTGGCTGCAGGCGAGCTACAACCCGATCCTCGACAAGGCGGGCAAACCGATCAAGGTGGTGAAGTTTGCCTCCGATATCACCGAACAGAAGAACCGCGCCGCCGACATGGCGGGGCAGGTGGCGGCGATCAGCCGCTCACAGGCGGTGATCGAGTTCAAACTCGACGGCACCATCATCACCGCCAACGAGAACTTCCTCGCGACGCTGGGCTACCGGCTGGAAGAGATCCAGGGCCGGCACCACCGGATGTTCGTCGAACCCAGCTATGGGGCGAGCGCCGAGTATGAGCAGTTCTGGGCCCGGCTGCGGGGCGGCGAGTTCGTCTCGTCGGAGTTCAAGCGTTTCGGCAAGGGCGGCAAGGAGGTCTGGATCATGGCCTCCTACAACCCGGTGTTCGATGCCGCCGGGAAACCGATGAAAGTGGTGAAGTTTGCCTCCGACATCACCGAGCGGAAGAAATCCGAGGCGATCATCGAACTGCTCAAGACCTCCCTGGCGCGAATGGCCGACGGTGACCTGGGCGGGCGGGTGGATACGCAGTTCACCGGCCAGTACGAGGGGTTGCGGCAGGCCTTCAACGCTTCGCTGGAGCGGATCACCGAGATTGTCACCTCGCTGCAGACCACGTCGCGGGCGCTGAAGACGGCTACCGGCGAGATCCTCTCGGGCGCCAACGACCTTTCCGAGCGCACCACCAAGCAGGCAGCGACGATCGAGGAGACGTCCGCCTCGATGGAGCAGTTGGCCTCGACCGTCACCGAGAACGCCAAGCGGGCAGCCGATGCGTCGATCAAGGCGCAGGACGTCAGCAATACCGCGACCGAGGGTGGCGCGGTGATGGAGAAGGCGACCGCCGCGATGGAGCGGATCACCACGTCGTCGGGCAAGATCTCCAACATTATCGGAATGATCGACGACATCGCCTTCCAGACCAACCTGCTCGCCCTCAACGCTTCGGTGGAAGCGGCGCGAGCCGGCGATGCCGGCAAGGGCTTTGCCGTGGTGGCGGTGGAAGTGCGGCGGCTGGCGCAATCGGCGGCGAGCGCCTCATCGGAAGTGAAGGCGCTGATCGAGCAATCGGGTGCGGAAGTGGCGGGCGGTTCCAAGCTGGTGGCCGAGGCGGCGCAGAAGCTGGTGGCCATGCTGGAGACGGCGCGCGAAAGCTCCAGCCTCATCGAGGGCATCGCCACGGCGAGCCGCGAACAGGCCGGCGCCATCGAGGAGGTCAGCTCGGCGGTGCGGGTGCTCGATGAGATGACGCAGCAGAACGCGGCGCTGGTGGAACAGACCAATGCGGCGATCGAGCAGACCGAGGGGCAGGCGACCGAACTCGACAAGATCGTCGACGTGTTCTCGATCGACGACGGCGGCGCGACGATGTCGATGCCATCGGAGCCGCGCCCCGGAAGCGTCAAGGCGCTGCAGCAGAAGGTCAAGGCCGCGGCGCGCAGCTATCTCAGCGAAGGCAATGCCGCCGTGGCGAAGGACTGGGCAGAGTTCTGATACCCTGCCTCAGCCAACTTGGATCAAGACCCCGGCCACGCGCCGGGGTCTTCGTTTTCCGGCCAGCCTCCACTGCCTAATATTTTGGCATCTGGCCCATCGTGGTTGACCGTTCTTTAACGGCGGACTGCGCTCAATACGCTAGAAAGCACTCTTCGGCAGGAGCCGTCCTCGCATGCGTATTCGTTCCCTCTCCCTCAAGGTTGCGTTGCTCGGCGGCGCGGCCCTTACGGCCGTGTTCGCCGTCGGCATGACGCTGTTGGTGCAACAGGTCGGTGGCACCCTGGAAGCGCAGACGCGCCAGCTGCAGGCCGAAACCACCGAAGGGATCGCGGCGCAGGTTTCGACCGACCTGCTGCGCGGCGAGCGGGCGGCCGAGGGAATCGTGACGGCGCTGCAGGGGCTCCACACCGCCGGGGTGAAGGATCGCGCGGTGTATGACGCGACCATCCGGCAGTTCCTCGAGCGCAACCCGGGGCTGCTCGGCGCCTGGTCGGGCTGGGAGCCCAATGCGCTCGACGGCAACGACGCCGCTTCGGTGAACAAGCCCGGGCACGACGCCACCGGTCGCTATGTTCCGTACTGGAACCGCGGCTCGGGCGCGGTAGTGCTGGAGCCGCTCACCGGCTACGACCAGCCGGGTGCCGGCGACTACTACCTGCAGCCCAAGGCGCTGGGCCGTGCCGTCGCCATCGAGCCCTACAACTACACGGTGGCCGGCAAGGACATGCTGATCATGTCGTTCGGTGCGCCGATCATGGACGGCACCACTTATCTCGGCACCGGCGGCGTCGACCTGTCGCTCAGTGACATCAACACGCGGATGGCCGAGCTGAAGCCGTTCGGCACCGGCAATGTCGCGGTGGTCTCGGCCAAGGGCATCGTCGTGGCGCATCCGGACCCGCAGATGATCGGCAAGACGCTCGACGCGGCCGATCCGATGAGCGCCATCGTCACTGCGGCCTTGGCCGACAATACCGCCAAGGAAGCCGACAATGCCGAGATACGCCAGACGGCAGCGCCGTTCAGCGTCGGCGGCACGGAAGACCGTTGGGTGGTGGTGACGAGCGTGCCGCTCGCCACGCTGCAGGCGGCGGTGAACGAGGGACGTACCACCATTATCGCCCTGTCGACGATCTGCGTGCTCGTCGCCTGCGCCATCCTGTTCGGGCTGATCCGACAACTGGTCGGCGGGCCACTCGGCGCCATGGGCCGTACGGTGAAGGTGATGGCGGAAGGCGATTACTCGGTCAGCGTGCCGGGCACCGGCCGGGTCGATGAGGTGGGCACGCTTGCTCGCGCCGTGGAGGTGTTCCGCGAAAACGGCAGGAAGGTCGCCGAAATGACCGAGGCCGAAGCCGTCCGCATCATCCGCGACCAGGAAGAGCGGGTGAAAATGATGGCCGAGCTGCAGCAGGCCTTTGGCGGTGTGGTGGACGCGGCAATCGACGGTGATTTTTCGAAGCGCGTCGCGGCCGAGTTCCCCGATGCCGAGCTGAACGCGCTGGCGGGCAGCGTCAACTCGCTGGTCGAGACGGTCGATCGCGGGCTCGGCGAAACCGGTGAAGTGCTGTCGGCGCTGGCACAGACCGACCTGACGCAGCGGGTGCACGGCCAGTATGGCGGTGCCTTCGCGCGGCTCAAGGACGATACCAATGCGGTGGCCGAGCGGCTCACCGAGATCGTCGGGCAGCTGAAGGGCACCTCGCGCTCGCTGAAGACCGCGACGGGCGAGATTCTCTCGGGCGCCAACGACCTCAGCGAACGCACCACCAAGCAGGCGGCGACGATCGAGGAAACCTCGGCGGCGATGGAGCAGCTGGCTTCGACCGTCACTGCCAATGCCCAGAACGCCCAGCAGGCCAGCGAGGCTGCCGGGCGGGTGACGGTGGCGGCCGAGCAGGGTGGCGGCGTGATGCAGGAAGCCAATGCGGCGATGGAGCGGATCACCACCTCGTCGGGCAAGATCTCCAACATCATCGGGATGATCGACGACATCGCCTTCCAGACCAACCTCCTGGCGCTCAACGCCTCGGTGGAGGCGGCGCGCGCCGGCGACGCCGGCAAGGGCTTTGCCGTGGTGGCTGTGGAAGTGCGGCGGCTGGCCCAGTCGGCGGCCGGTGCCTCGAGCGAAGTGAAGGCGCTGATCGAGCAGTCGGGCGGTGAAGTGAAGGCCGGCTCGCGCCTCGTGGCGGAAGCAGCCGAAAAGCTCGAGGCGATCCTCGTTGCGGCCCGGTCCTCGAACCAGCTGATGGAGAAGATCGCGCGCGACAGCCACGAACAGGCCTCAGCGATCGAAGAGGTCAACACTGCCGTCAGGCAGATGGACGAGATGACCCAGCACAACGCGGCACTGGTGGAAGAAACCAACGCCGCGATCGAGCAGACCGAAGCGCAGGCGACGGAACTCGACCGGATCGTCGAGGTGTTCCAGGTGGCCGAGCAGGGGCACGGTGGGATGCGGCGGGCGGCTTAGGGGCGGCGCGCGTTGCCCCACCCCGCCCAGCTCCGCTAGGCCGCTGACGCGGCCAGCTGCGCTACCCTCCCCATCAAGGGGAGGGAGACCCGACTGCAAGCTTCGGTTCCATCGTCTCCCTCCCCCTTGTGGGGAGGGATCAAGGGTGGGGGTGGCCACACGCGCTGGCCTCACCCCAACGCCGCCGCCACCAATGCCCTGGCGTGCAGGTCTGTCGTGTCATAGGTCGGCAGCGGGCTGACGCTGTCGTCGATCAGCATGCCGATCTCGGTACAGCCCAGGATCACCGCCTCGGCGCCCCTCGCCTGCAAGCGGGTGATGGCGTCGACGTAGATGCGGCGGGACTCGTCTCTGATAATGCCGAGGCAGAGTTCCTCGTAGATGATGCCGTTGAGGTTGGTGATGCCGACATCGGGTACCAGCACCTCGAGACCGCGCTGCTCCAACCCCTCGATGTAGAAGCGCTTCTCCATGGTGAAGCGGGTGCCGAGCAGGCCGACCTTCTCGATCCCGTCGGCCAGCAGGGCATCGGCGGTCGGCGCCGCGATGTGGACGAAAGGCACGGTGAGCGCTGCAACAATCTGCGGGGCGCAGATGTGCATGGTGTTGGTGGCAAGGCCGATGACGCCAGCCCCCTGGGCTTCGAGCGACGCAGCGATGCCGGCAAGGATTTCGCCGGCGCCGTCCCAGTTGCCGGCGCGCTGCATCGCCTCGATGGGAGCAAAATCGACCGAATGGACGATAACTGGCGCGGAGTGCAGGCCACCCAGCCGGGCTGCCGTCTCGCGGTTGAGGATGGCATAGTAGTGAGCGGTGGATTCCCAGCTCATACCGCCGATGAGGCCGATGGTTTTCATGGGCAAGAGATGGCGCGGTTTGCCTAACGTGGCAAGTCAGTCGCCAATCGGAGGTTCACTGGCTCCGCACACCCCTCCCCAACCCTCCCCGTCAAGGGGAGGGTGTCGGCCGGTGGGTGTGGCACTTGCGTTGCCCGAAACTGGATCGGCACCTCCCCCTTGACGGGGGAGGTTGGGAGGGGGTGTGCAGCGCGCGGAGGCGACGACGTATTCCCGGAGCCTTCAGGCCGTCTTGGCTAGCCCCGCATCCCCGCCGGCACGTCCTTGAACGCCTCGACCACCTGCAGGTACGCCGCGCGCTTGAACGGGACGATCAGATCGGGAAGGGTCTCGAGCTCTTCCCAGCGCCATTTGTCGAACTCGGCGGGGTGGCCATCGCCGGGGTTGGTGACGTCGATGTCGCTGTCCTTGCCGGTGAAGCGGAAGGCGAACCAGCGCTGGCGCTGGCCGCGATACTTGCCCTTGAGCGCAATGCCCAGCGCTTCGTCCGGCAGGTCGTAATAGATCCACTCCGGCGCTTCGGCGATGAGGTCGGCAGTCCGGATCGAGGTTTCCTCGAACAGCTCGCGCCAGGCGGCTTCGATCGGCGTTTCGCCCTTGTCGATGCCGCCCTGCGGCATCTGCCAGGGCGCATCGACCTCGGTGCGGTCGGCGGAGCCATCGGGCATGCGACGGCCGACGAACACCAGGCCCTCGGCATTGAACACAGCGATACCGACGCAATCGCGGTAGGGCATCTCTTCCCGATTGGGCATCAGCTCTGCTCTCCAGCCATCAGGGCGCTGGCCGGCACGATCTCAATACCACGCTCGCCGAGGCCCTTGGCCCACTCGGTAACCGCTTCGACCGAGACCGGCAAGGCGGAGATGATGCCGATGGCATAGCCCTTTTCCCGGGCCTGCTTTTCGAGGTCGCCGAGCGCGGCGAGAATGGGAGCGCGCGCCGGATTGGCGTCGATCATGGCGTTGACCCGCCCGAACGGGACGCGGTTGGCGCGGGCCAGCTGCGGGGCGAGCGAGCGGTTGGACGAACCATCGTCGAGATAGCCCAGGCCGCGCGCCCCCAGTTCCTCCATCATCGGGCCGAAATCGGCGCCCGAGGCGGTGAAGCGGGCGCCCATATTGTTGATCAGCCCGACATAGCCGGGGAAGCTGCTCATCACCTTGAACAACTTGCTGAGGTTGTCGCGCGGCGCCTGCCCGGTGAGCAGGGTATCGGGACCGGGGTCGTTCTCGGGATAGTCGAACGGCTCCAGTGGCACCTCGAGAAACAACTCGTGGCCCTCGGCGCGGGCGGCGCCGACGGTGCGGTCGAGCGTCTTGCCGTAGGGGGCGAAGGCCAGCGTCACCTCTTCGGGCAGTTTGCTGATGGCGTCGAGTGTGCCTTCGGTGTTGAGGCCGAGGCCGGAGACGACAATGGCGATCAGCGGCTTGCCGCCCGAGGTAGCCGGCGTGTCAGAGGGGCGCGAGTAGACGTCGAACGGCCGGATACCGGTGCCGGAAATGCGGGGAATGGCGCCGAACTCGGTTTCCTCGAGCATTTCGGGATCGTTGGCAGCGGGGTCGATGACCAGAGGCTCGGCCTGATCCGGGGCGGGATCGGCCGACGCCACCGGGAACATTTCGGGGTCGGCGGTGATGGTGACTTCGCCCGCCGGCACGGAAACGGCGCCGGCCACGCTGTTGGCCGGGCTGGTGCCGGCAATGTCGACGGTGGTGCTGGGGCGGCCGCCCTCGGGGTCATCGACCAGCATGATGCGGGCGGTGACGCCGACGGCGATCAGCGCGACAAGGCTCAGCGCGATGCGGGTCACCGGGATGTGGCGGCGGTGCGGCGCGCTGCCGGCGGCCTCGGCGGCCTTGGCTTGCCTCGCCTTGCGGCGAACGAGGGGCGCGCTGAGGTCGGTCATCGGGCTCTGGCCTTCATCCCATGCTGCGGACCGTCGCGGCCGAACCTGGCCACGCTTCGGGCGGGAATCGAACGGGGCGGCGAATCGCCACCCCGCATCAGGCTCAGTTTGCGGCGGCAAAGGGTAAGGAAGCGTTAACCCTGCCGCTTACGATCTCGTTAACCAGCCGCCTTGGGCGGGAAGGCTTCGTTGGTCTCGAGACCGTCGATCAGCTTAATGGCGTATTGCAGCTGATTGTCCTTTTCCTTTTCGGCCGGGACGTAGACGGAGGAGCCGACCGTAGCCTTCTCCTCGGTGCCGCCACCGATCTCGCCGGGGAGCGCCGCTTCGCCGATGATCTCGTCGCGGCCCTTGAACTCCTCGGGAACATCCTGGGTGATGAGGATGTCGGGCTGGATGCCGGAGGCCTGGATCGAGCGGTTGTTCGGGGTGTAGTAGCGCGCCGTGGTCAGCCGCATGGCGCCATCGGCGCCGAGCGGAATGATCGATTGCACCGAACCCTTGCCGAACGAGCGGGTGCCGACGACGGTGGCGCGCTTGTGGTCCTGCAGCGCCCCGGCGACGATCTCGGCGGCGGAAGCCGAGCCGCCATTGATCAGCACCACCATCGGCACATCGGCGAGCTTCTGGTCGAGCGCATCGGGCTTGGCGTCGTAGCGGGCGCTTTCCTGCTCGATGCGGCCGCGGGTCAGCACCACGGCGCCCTGCTTGAGGAAGGCGTCGGAGACGAACACCGCCTGGTCGACGAGGCCGCCCGGGTTGTTGCGGAGGTCGAGGATGATGCCCTTGGGGGCCTTGCCGTCGCCGGCCTTGTAGATGTCGTCGATGGCCTTCTGCACGCCGATGAAGGCTTGCTCGGAGAAGCGGGCGAGACGGATGACGCCGACATCGCCTTCCATGGTCATGCGGGCGGCGCGGGTGGCGATGATGTCGCGGGTCAGCTCGAACTTCAGGGGCTCGGTGACGCCTTCGCGCACCACCGTGACGGTGATCTTGGTGCCGACCTGGCCGCGCATCTTCTCGACCGCCTGGTCGAGGGTCAGGCCCTGCACCTGGGTGCCGTCGAGTTCGACGATGAAATCGTTGGCGAGGATGCCGGCCTTGGCGGCCGGGGTGTCGTCGATGGGCGAGACGACCTTGATCACCCCGTCTTCCATCTGCACTTCGATGCCGAGCCCGCCGAACTGGCCGGAAGTATCTTCCTGCACGTCGGAATACTCGACCGGCTCCATGTAGCCCGAATGCGGGTCGAGCGAGGTCAGCATGCCCTGGAGCGCCGCATGAATGAGCTTCCGCTCATCGGGCGCCTCGACATACTCGGCGCGGATGCGGTCGAACACTTCGCCGAACAGGTCGAGATCGGAATAGACCTCATCGGCGCTGCGCGGCGCACTGGCGGGAGCGGTGGCATCGGTGGCCGGCGTCTGGTCCTGCGCAATCAGCGGTGCACAGGCGAGGCCGAGCGTGAACACGGCAGCCATCGAGGCGACTATGCGGAGGGGCGTCAAGCGCATCAAATTCTATCCACTCTGGGTTGGAACAGAAGCCACCGACCACCATCCCGTGGGGTCAACGGGCTCGTTGTTCTTTCGCATTTCAATATAGAGGGTCGGACGGGAGACACCAGCACTGGTCGCGACGGTACGGCCAATTGTCTGTGATCCCATGGTGCCGACGGGTTCTCCCATCATCACGAACTGGCCGATCTGGACATCGACCTTGGCCAGCCCGGCCAACAGGATGGTGTAATCCTGACCGGCATTGAGGATGACGATTTGGCCATAATTGAGGTAGTCGCCCTGGAACATCACCCAGCCATCGGCCGGTGAGACGACTTGGGCGTCGGCGCGGGTGACCACCGAGAGGCCGCGCGAGATGCCGCCGAAGCCGTCGCCGGCCCCATAGTCGATCACCGTCACGCCGCTCGAGGGCATGGTGAGGAAGCCCTTGGCCTGGGCGAAGGGCACAGCCGGTTCGGTGCGGTCGGTATTGGCGAGCGCCAGGCGAACGGTATCCTGGTCGAGCGTCGGGGTGTTGCCGCCGGCGTTCGCGGTGGCGGTCGCCT
The DNA here is from genome assembly GCA_016793415.1 of Devosia sp. GTDB lineage: Bacteria > Pseudomonadota > Alphaproteobacteria > Rhizobiales > Devosiaceae > Devosia_A. The sequence continues at coordinate 14,111 of JAEUMC010000469.1, forward strand.
CGGCGGCGGTGGCGACGGCGGCGGCGCGCTTCTGCAGATCGTCGATCAACTGCTTGAGCGAGGTGGCCTTGTCGGCCAGCGCCTGCGCTTCCGCCTCCTCGGCGGCGAGCGCGGTGGTGGCGCGGTTCTCGTTCTCCTTGCGCGCCGCGATCAGCGTGCCGATGCGCAGTTGCTCCTCTTCGAGGATCTGCAGGTTCGCCTCGAGCTTGCCCTGCTGCTCGAGTGCATCGGCCTTGATCTTGCCGAGCTCGGTGAGGTCGGCCATCACGGTATCGGCCTTCTTCTGCAGCTCGGGCATGATGGCCGAAAGCAGGATGGCGGAACGGGCCGAGCCGAGCGCGTCGGAGGGGTTGACGATCAGCGCCGGTGGCGGGTTGCGCGAAATCCGCTCCAGCGCTGCGAGCACGTTGGAAATGTTCTCGTCGGCGCCGTCGAGCCGGCCGCGCACCTCCAGTTCCTGGACGATCAGTTCGCCAAGCTTGTCCTCGAGCGCCACGATATCGGCCTCGGCCCGCTTCACCCGTTCGGCCGCAGCAATCAGCGCGGCATTCTGCTTGGTGCGATCGCCCT
>JAEUMC010000493.1 GCA_016793415.1 Devosia sp.
ACCTGCGGTGAGATGCCCTGCTTGGCGAGCAGGTCGAAGGCCTGCTTGTACCAGCTGCTCTGCGGATAGTTATGCCCGAGCACCGCCGCGGCAGTCTGTGCCTCGGAGATGAGGCCGAGCGCCAGGTTGGCTTCGGTCAGACGGAACAGCGCCTCCTCGATATGCGTCGAGGTCTGGAACTGTTCGGCGACCACGCGGAAGCGGTTGATCGCGGCCGGATAGTTGCCGTTGCCCAGATAGTAGCGGCCAACCGACATCTCCTTGCCGGCGAGCTGGTCGACGCTGACCACCATCTTGTCCTGAGCATCCTTGGCATACTTGCTGTCAGGATAGTTGGCGACGATCATTGAATAGGTCTCGATGGCATTCTTCGAGATCTGCTGGTCGCGGGTGATGTCCTTGATCTGCCCGAAATACGAGTTGCCCTTGAGATAGAGCACGTAGGGCAGTTCCTTCGAGCCGGGGTACAGCGCGATGTAGCGGTCGGCCGCGAGAATCGCTTCTTCGAACTTGCCGATGCGGTAATTGCCGTAGACCTGCATCAGCTTGGCCTTCTCGTTGAACTCCGAGAACGGATGCTGACGCTCGAGCTTCTCCAGCGTCTTGACCGCCGTGACGTAGCGCTGCTTGTCCATTTCGTCGAGCGCCTGCTGGTACAGGGTCTCGGGCGGAACGATCGCCTCTTCCTTGATCTTGGGCTGGCCGAACAGGTTACAGCCGGCGAGCATCACCACGACAGCGCCCATCAGCACGAAACGCGCGAACCGGCTCGAAATACCTGCATGCTGAGAGATCGTCACGACCTGCCCCATCCCTTAACGCACCACCCGAAAACGGCAGGCGAACTACTGACAAAAGAAATCAAAACTGTGGCGCTGGCTATCAGCCAACCGACCGCAGGTAGGATTGTACATTGAGCCCCTCGGGCATGTCATCCAGCGCATCGAACGCCGCCGGCAGCTGATCCGCCGTGACGATCTCGTAGTTGGCTTCGCTGGCGAACAGGCCGTGGAGCACGAGGGCATTGAGGGCGTGGCCACCCTTGTAGGAACGGAAGCGGCCGTAGATCGGCAGGCCGCACAGCGCCAGATCGCCGATGGCGTCGAGCAGCTTGTGGCGGACGAACTCGTCCTCGTAACGCAGGCCACCTGGATTGAGAATCCGATCCTCGTGCACGGTGATCGAATTTTCCATCGAGGAGCCGAGCGCGTAGCCGGCCTGGCGCAGAATCTTGGCATCGCGGACGAAGCCGAAGGTGCGGGCCTTGGACACGTCCTCATAGTACTTGCGTGGGGTCCAGTCGAAGATCATCCGCTGGCGGCCGATGACGCGGCTGTCGAAATCGATCTCGAGGTCGAGCAGCCGGCCATTATAGGGCTCCAGCGCCGCGGAGGCCTCGTTGTTGCGCACCAGTACCTGGCGCATGATCTTGATGTAGCGGCGTGGCGCCGGCTGCACCATCAGGCCGACCTGCTGGATGGCCTCGACGAAGGGCCAGGCACTGCCGTCGAGAATCGGGCACTCGCCTCCGGTCAGCACCATGTGCGCATTGTCGACACCCATGCCGGAAAGCGCGGAAACCACGTGTTCGACGGTGGCGACCGAAACGCTGTCGCCGAGGTCGAGCGTGGTGCAAAGCGTCGTGCGGGTCACGCGCGAGAAATGCACCGGCACGGGGCCGTGACGACGGCCGTCATCGAGCAGACGCGTAATGGTGTAACCGCTATCGGGCGCAGCAGGCTCGAGAGTGAGGGTAACAGGGGCGCCGGAATGAACACCGAAACCGCTGAATTCGAGCGCATCGGCCAAAGTCCGCTGCCGCGCCGAAAGTTTATGCATGCTCTAAGGACTCCAGCCCCGTCTGCGACCCGGTGCAGTCATAGACAATAAAATCCCGGCGCGGAAGCCGCGCCGGGTGCGTGTATTCGGGCTTTCCCCCGCAGCTATTAGCCGTGTTTGCGGAGGAAGGCAGGGATCTCGATGTGCTCTTTCTGAGCCGGCTGCGACTGTACGCGACCATACTGGTCGGCGTTGCCGCGGGCACCCTCGGCACCACTGGAAACCCGCGAATTCCGGGCGCCTCCAGCTTCGATGGCGCTGCGCGCGGCAGCGTCGTCGGCGCTCGGCTCGACGGCCGGCTCGGCCCGCTGCTGCTCGTTCGACTTAAGGCTAATGCCGACATTCGAGGCCAGACGCTTGAACAGGGCGCGTGCGTTGCGCGGCTCCGGTTCCTGCTTTTCTTGTGCCTGAAGTGACTGCCTTGCAACAGCCGGGAACTCCTCGGTGCGCGGCATCCGGCGCTGACCGTCCGGGCGCTCGGCGCTGGAGGGCACGTAGGCGCTGGGAATCGGCGCCTCGATGAGTCGCGGCGCTTCTTCGAGATGCGTGTGGCTGGCCTGCGGAATGTACGGCTCGACGGTGATGCCGTCGTCTTCCTGGTACTCCTGATAGGCCGGCTCGGCGTAGGAGATTGCCTCGGCGACCGCCTGCTCCACCTGAGTCTCGAACTCCGGCTCGGGCTGTGCTTCAACGACCGGCGTGCGCTCCGGCATCGCCTGGCGCATCACGGCGGCCTGCAGCGGCTGGCGCGACGGATTGGCCTTCATCGGCTCGAGCGCCTGCACCATCGTTGCATCGGTACCGGTGGCGACGACCGAGACGCGGATCGTGCCGGTCATATCCGGATCGAACGTGGCGCCGAGGATGATGTTGGCATCCGAGTCGACTTCCTCGCGGATGCGGCTTGCCGCCTCGTCGACTTCGTAGAGGGTGAGGTCAGGACCGCCGGTGATCGAGATCAAGAGGCCACGCGCCCCCTGCATCGACACATCATCGAGCAGCGGGTTGGCGATCGCCGCCTCGGCAGCGTGCCGGGCACGATCCTCGCCGGAGGCTTCGCCCGTCCCCATCATCGCCTTGCCCATGCCGCGCATCACGGCGCGCACGTCGGCGAAGTCGAGGTTGATCAGGCCTTCCTTGACCATCAGGTCGGTGATGCAGGCGACGCCGGAGTAGAGCACCTGGTCCGCCATCTTGAAGGCGTCGGCGAAGGTGGTCTTCTCGTTGGCGACACGGAACAGGTTCTGGTTCGGGATGACGATCAGCGTATCGACATGCCGGTGCAGCTCGTCGATGCCGTCTTCAGCCAGACGCGAGCGACGGTTGCCTTCGAACTGGAAGGGCTTGGTCACCACGCCGACGGTCAGGATGCCCTGCTCGCGGGCTGCGCGGGCCACCACCGGCGCCGCGCCGGTGCCGGTGCCGCCACCCATGCCCGCGGTGATGAACACCATGTGCGCGCCGCTCAGGTGATCGTTGATCTCGTCGTAGCTCTCTTCGGCCGCCGCCCTGCCCACTTCCGGGTGGGAGCCGGCGCCGAGGCCCTCGGTGACCGAGACACCAAGCTGGATGATGCGCTGTGCGCTACTGAGCGCCAGGGCCTGTGCGTCGGTATTGGCGCAGACGAAGTCCACTCCGGACAGGCCCGAGGCGATCATGTTGTTGACCGCGTTGCCGCCAGCCCCGCCCACACCGAACACGGTGATGCGCGGCTTCAGTTCTTGAATGTCCGGGATGGTGAGGTTGATGGTCATGAATGGCCCCATGCGTGGCGTGTGAGACCAGTATTAGTCGCCAATTCGTTAACCAGACCCTAACAATGCCCTTGAAACCGTTAACGTGATGGCAATTTGCAAGGCCACCTAAGCGTTTGGATACGTTACGTTAAGCATGAAGTTGAGGGTTGATCGCCGATCTGCCCCTGCACCGGCTGCGACTCGCAGCCCAACCCTGTCTCAGGCGAAGAACAGCCCGGCCGATGAGCCGCGCCGCCGGGCGCGGCGCGGACTCAGAAGCTGGTGCGCAGCCAGTTGCCGACGCGGGCGAAGTAGCCGTCGGTGCCGGTGAGGCGGGCCGAGCGGTGCGGCTCGACGAACTCCTGGGCGCAGACCTGCGGATAGATCAGCATCCCTGCCACCGTGGCGAATCCCGGCCCCTTGGCCATCTCCGGCAGCCCGGAAATGCCCATCGGGCGGCCGTTGCGAACGTTGCGGGCGAGCACCCGGCGCGCCACTTCCGGCAGGCCGGTCAGTTCGCTGGCGCCACCGGTGAGGACGAATCGACGGCCGCAGATGTCCATCATGCCGGTCGCCTGCATGCGATCCTTGATGGCGGTGAGCACTTCCTCGACTCGCGGCCGGATGATGCGGGTGATGTGCGAGCGCGGGATCTGCCCCGGCGCCTCGTCGCGAGTCGCCCCCACCGGAGTGATGGCGATCATGTCGCGCTCGTCGGCCTGCCCCGGCAGCACCGAGCCATACATCGTCTTCAACCGTTCGGCGTCGGCGATGCCGACCGAAAGCTGGCGCGCGATATCGAGGGTCAGATGATGCCCGCCGATGGCGATGGCATCGGCATAGACCAGTTGCCCCTCCGAAAACACCGACACCGTGGTGGTGGCGCCGCCGAAGTCGATGCAGGCGACGCCCAGCGAGCTCTCGTCATCGACGAGAGTCGCGAGCCCCGAAGCATAGGGGGTCGCCATCAGCGCCTCGATCTGCAGGTGGCAGCGATGCAGCACCAGCTCGATATTGCGCATGGCGAGGGTTTCGGCCGAGATCACCGCCACATCGATCGACAGCTTCTCGCCGACCATGTTCTTGGGATCCTTGATGCCCTTCTGGCCATCGAGCGCATAGCCGATCGGCAGCGCGTGGACGATCGAACGCTCCGGACGGACCGACCGCTCGTTCACCGCGCGCAGCACACGCTGGATGTCGGCGCGCTCCACTTCCTGGCCACCCAGATTGACGCCGGCCGAGAAGGTCTCCGAGCCGAGGCGCCCGGCGGTGACGTTGACGATCACCGACTGCACGGTGACCCCGGCGGCGCGCTCGGCGATGCCGACCACGGTACGCACCGCCTGCTCGGCCTTGTCGAGGTCGGTGATGACGCCGCTCTTGATTCCCGATGACGGACCGTAGCCGAAGCCGATCACCTCGACATTATGCGTGCGGCCGCGCAGCGACTTGCCTTCCGGACGCGGCACCAGCCGGGCGATGACGCAACAGATCTTGGTCGAGCCGATGTCGAGCACCGTCACCAGCGAGGTGCGGCCCGGCTGAACTGGCTTGAGCCGCGCGGTCAGGGCATCGGTCATCATGATCTTTACTGAGTCCGGGTTACAGGCACGACGGGGGCCGCGGCGGCGGGCGCTGCAGCAGCAGGAGCGGTCGCCGCCGGGGCGCTCGCAGGTTTCTTGGCGGGCTTCTTGCCCTTGGCGCCCTTGGCCTCGGCAATCTGTGCGGCGGCGATCTCGCCGGGCTTCAGGGTCACGAGACCGGGCACGCGCAGGTCGATCACCGACACGTCGCGATCGAGCAGCGCGTAGTCGGTCTGGTACATTTCGAGCTGGTCGAGCGCCTGCGCCACGCCGCTTTCGGGCAGTTGGACGCGCAGGCCATTGCGATAGATCAGGTCCCAGCGGCGGTCGCCGATGCGGCTCAGCGCCGCCAGTTCCTTGTCGAGCCCCTCATGCCGGGCGAGCACGCGCACCATGGCGACGCCGTCGTCACCGGCCCCCTCCCCGATCAGCAGCGGCAGATCGGTGTAGGAGCTGATGTCGGTGCCGATCTTCTTGCCGGTTTCATCGATCAGCCAGGTGGTATCCCCGATGCGCCAGCGCGCCACCGGCACCTTCTCGACGATCGAGACGATGACGCGGTTGGGGTAGACCTTGCGCACGGTGGCGGATTCGACGGCGCGCAGCCACTCGAGCCGCGCCTGTGCCTTCTGCGCATCGAAGGTCAGCGTCGAATTGCCGGTGCCGACGGTCAGGAGCGTGATGATGTCCTTGTCGTCGGTCAGCGTCTGCCCGGTGATCTCGATCGCGTCGATGCCGAAGCCGGCCTGGGCGAACTCGCCCTGCACGAACCGATAGGCGGTGAGGCCGGCCGAGCCGATGACGTCGCGCGCTTCATAGAGGCCGAAGGCCACGAGCAGCGCGAGGACCACGCCGACGATGCGGGTGATGGCCTGCTTGTGCAGCACCCAGACATGGCTGGCCTTGACCAGGGCACGCCGGCTGGTGCGGGGAAGCGGAACGGGGAAATGACGAGGATCGACAGGTTGGGCGTTGGCGAAACTCTTGGCCCCTACCTGTTGCAACTCGCATCCTCCACCATCCAGGCAACCAGCTCCTCGAACGAGTGGCCGGCATGGCGGGCCTGTTCGGGAACCAGTGACGTTTCGGTCATGCCTGGTTGGGTGTTGATCTCGAGGCAGACGAGCTCGCCGTCCGGCCCTGCCTGGTCGTTGTAGCGGAAGTCACTCCGCGACACGCCCCGGCACCCAAGCGCAGCATGCGCCTTAAGCGCCATCTTCTGCACTTTGTCGTAAATTTTCGGTTGAATTTCCGCCGGAATGACGTGGCGCGAGCCGCCTTTGGCGTACTTTGCTTCATAATTGTAGAAGCTGAGATCGGTGACGATCTCGGTCACCCCGAGCGCCACGTCGCCCATGACGGCGCAGGTCAGCTCGCGGCCGGGAATGTAGCGTTCGACCATCACCTCTTCGCCCGAGTTCCAGTCCTCGCGCAGCAGTTCCTGCGGCGGGTGCGACTGGTCGGCCTTGACGATGAACACCCCGAAGCTCGAGCCATCCGAGATCGGCTTCACCACGTAGGGCGGCGCCATCACGTGGGAGCGGGCAACTTCGGCGCGGTTGGCAATGGTATGATCGGTGACCGGAATTCCGGCCGCCTTGAACATGATCTTGGCCTGGTGCTTGTCCATCGCCAGCGCCGAAGCGAGAACGCCCGAGTGGGTGTACGGGATGCGCAGGAACTCCAGCACGCCCTGGATGGTGCCATCCTCGCCATAACGGCCGTGCAGCGCGTTGAACGCGACATCGGGCTTCAGCTCGCGCAGCACCTCGGCAATGTCGTAGCCGACATCGACTTCGGTGACCCGATAGCCGCCATTGCGCAGCGCTCGCGCACACTCAGTGCCCGACGAAATCGACACCGGCCGCTCATTCGAAATGCCGCCCATCAGGACGGCGACGTGCTTGGTCATGGGAGCTCCCGAGAGTCTGGCGCGTGGGGCCACCCCCACCCTTGAACCCACCCCACAAGGGGGAGGGAGACGACTTATAGTTCAGCAAAGTTCCGGCTAACCGGCCTCTGCGCCTCCCTTCCCCCTTGTGGGGAGGGACTGAGGGTGGGGGTGCCCCACGCTCGAAATTGTCAGACCGCCCCCGTAAAGGGCGCGCCGTCCATGAACTCGCGCACCTCGCGGCCGGGGATGAAGTGCCCCATGCGGCGGACTTCCCACTTCAGCTTGATGCCGTGCTTGTCGCGCACCTTCTGGCGGATGCTCTCGCCGACGGTCTCGACCTCGAAAGCGTCCGCTTCGCCCATGTTGATGAGGAAGTTGGAGTGCATCTCGCTCATCTGCGCGCGGCCGAAGGTGAAGCCGCGGCCACCGGCCTCGTCGATCACCTTCCAGCTCGAATGCCCCTCGGGGTTCTTGAAGGTCGAGCCGGCCGTCTTGGCGCGCGTCGGCTGCGTGCTCTCGCGCCGCTCGGTGACGGTGCGCATCTCGGTCAGGATCTTCTCCGAGTCGCCCGCAAAACCCTGGTAGACCGCCGAGACGAACACTGCGCCGCGCGGCCCGTTCGACTTGCGATACAGGTAGCCCATCTGCTCGTTGCTGAGCGTGATGATCTCGCCCTGTCGGGTTACCGCGCGCAGCTCCACCATGCGGTTGCGCGTCTCGGTGCCGTAGCACCCGGCATTCATGTAGAGCGCCCCGCCGATGCCACCAGGGATGCCGCGATAGAACCACAGCCCGTCGATGCCGGCTTCGGCCGAAGCGGTTGCGACCTTCACGTCGGGCACCGCCGCGCCGGCGCGCACCCGGTGGCCGTCGAGAATGTCGATGGCGCCAAAGCCCTTGGCCGGCAGCCGGATCACCACGCCGTCGAGCCCGCCATCGCGGATCAGCAGGTTCGAGCCGAGCCCGATCACCGTAACGCGGATTTCGGCCGGCAGGTGTTTGAGGAAGAACGCCAGATCGTCTTCATCGACCGGGCGGAAGAACAGCTGTGCCGGTCCCCCTACCCTCAGCGTCGTCATCTCGTCGAGCGGCTGGTTCGGGATCAGCTGGCCGCGAACCTCTGTAGTCCAACTGCCAAGCGTCGGGAGCAGGTCAGGCCACTGGGGAACATGGACGTTCATGTGAGCTCAGGCTCCTTGCCGATCAGGGCGCCAAGTTCGGAGGGCAGCGAGGCCGCCCACTGCGTGATGTTGCCGGCGCCGAGCATGACGACATAGTCGCCCTCGGCTGCACGCGAGGCGATCAGCGGCGCCAGCGCTTCCGGCCGGTCGATGACCCGCGCATCGCGGTGGCCGCGGGCCCGGATGCGGGCCACCAGCTCTTCATGCGTCACCCCGTCGATCGGCGTCTCGCCGGCCGCGTAGATCGGCGCCACGATCACCGTGTCGGCGTCGTTGAAGCAGGTGGCGAACTCGTTGAACAGGTCATGCACGCGGCTGTAGCGGTGCGGCTGCACCACGGCGATGACGTCGCGCCGGGTCGACTGCCGTGCGGCTTTCAGCACTGCGCCGATTTCCACCGGATGGTGGCCGTAATCGTCGATGACGGTGATGCCGCCGACCGTCCCGGTCTTGGTGAAGCGGCGCTTGACGCCGGAGAAGGTCTTGAGGCCCTTGCGGATCGCCTCGGCCGGCACTTTCAGCTGATCGGCGACGGCAATGGCTGCCGTGGCGTTGAGCGCGTTGTGCTCGCCCGGCATCGGCAGCTCGAGTCCGTCGATCCGCAGATGCGTCATGCGAATGCGGTCGCGAATCTCGACCGAGAAGTGCTGCACCCCGTCATGGTTCTCGAGGTCGACCAGCCGCACATCGGCCTGCGGGTTCTTGCCATAGGTGATTACGCGACGATCGCGAATCTGACCGACCAGCGCCTGCACCTCGGGGTGATCGAGGCACATCACCGCAAAGCCGTAGAACGGCACGTTCTCGACGAAGTTGATGAAGGCCTGCTTCACCTTGTCGAAATCGCCGTAATAGTCGAGGTGCTCGGGGTCGACATTGGTGACGATGGCGACGTCGGCCGGCAGCTTGACGAAGGTGCCGTCGGATTCGTCAGCCTCGACCACCATCCACTCGCCGTCACCGAGGCGCGCATTGGTGCCATAGGCGTTGATGATGCCGCCATTGATCACCGTGGGATCGTAGTTGGCGGCGTCGAGCAGCGTCGCCACCAGCGTCGTCGTCGTGGTCTTGCCATGCGTGCCGCCGATGGCGATGGCATTCTTGAACCGCATGATCTCGGCCAGCATTTCGGCCCGGCGCACCACCGGCAGGCCGCGCGCACGGGCCGCAGCGAGTTCCGGGTTGCCCTTCTTGATCGCCGAGGAGATGACGACGACGGCGGCATCCTTGAGGTTCTCGGCGCTCTGGCCGATCTCCACCTCGATGCCCATCTTGCGCAGACGCTGCACGTTGGGGTTCTCGGCGCTGTCCGAGCCGCGCACCTTGTAACCCTGGTTATGCAGGATCTCGGCGATGCCGCTCATGCCGATGCCGCCGATGCCGACAAAGTGCACCGGTCCGATATTGCGCGGCATCTTCATTGTGGTTTGTTCCCCTTGGCCGCGAGGCGTTCTGCCGCGTCGGCGAGCTTGGTGACGGCGTCGGGCTGGCCCAGCAACCTGGCCGCGGCTGCGGCCCGCTGCAGCACATCCCGGTCACCCAGAAGTGATGCCAAGCGAGTGCCAAGCGATAGTGGCGTAAGCGTGGCCTGCTCGGCGATCCAGCCGCCCCCGGCGGCCTCCATCACCAGTGCATTGTTCTTCTGGTCGGCGTCGATGGCGCCGGGCAGCGGCACGAGAATGGCCGGCCGGCCAATGGCGGTGAGTTCGGCAATGGTCGAGGCGCCCGAACGCGACACGACCAGGTGCGACGCGGCCATGCGCTCCGGCAGGTCGTCGAAGAACGAGGCGAGCTCGACATTCACCTTGGCCTGCCGATAGGTCTCGGCCACCCGATCAAGATCCTCGGCGCGGCACTGCTGCACCACGCGCAGGCGCGCCCGGATTTCGGGCGACAGCTCGGCGATCGCCGACGGTACCAGGTCGGCGAACACCCGTGCGCCCTGGCTGCCACCGAACACCAGCAAGCGGATCGCTCCAC
>JAEUMC010000521.1 GCA_016793415.1 Devosia sp.
CCGGCGGTGCCCATCGCCTCGGTCATCGCCGCCCCATAGTAGAGCCCCGCGCCTGACAGCCGCTCTGCCCCCGGCACGTCGAGCAGCCGGTACGACACGCCGGTCGCGACGATCAGCGCCTGCGCCGCGACCTTGTTGCCGTTGCTCAGCGCCAGGATGTGGTAGCCGTCCTGCGTCTCGAGGCTCACCGCTTCCACCGGCGTCAGGATTTCCGCGCCGAAGCGGCGGGCCTGCTGCACGCCGCGACGGGCGAGGTCGGCGCCGCTGAGCCCCACTGGAAAGCCGAGATAATTCTCGATCCGCGAGCTGGTACCCGCCTGTCCGCCCGGCGCCTCGCGCTCGATCAGCAGCGTCTTGAGGCCTTCCGAGGCGCCATAGACGGCCGCGGCAAGTCCAGCCGGTCCGGTGCCGACCACCACCAGGTCATAGGTCTCGGCGACGGCATGGGTGTGGAGCCCGACCTTCTCGGCCAGCGCCGCGATCGTCGGGCGCGACAGCGCCGTGCCGTCGGCAAGAATCACCAGCGGCAGCGGCTCGGCCGCCGCCCCCGCCAGCTCGCGCAGGGTCGTCGCCTCGGCGTCGGTTTCGATATCGAGCCAGCGGTAGGGCACGAGGTTGCGGGCCAGGAAGTCGCGCACCCGATGTCCGTCGGCCAACCAGCGATGGCCGATCACCCGCACGCCTTCGAACACCGGCTGGTAGTTGGCGCGCCAGTCGTCGAGCAGGTCGTCGAGCACCGGGTAGAGCTGTTCTTCCGGTGGGTGCCACGGCTTCATCAGGTAGTGGTCGAGCTTGACCTCGTTGATCGCGCGGATCGCCGCATCGGTGTCGGCATAGGCGGTGAGCAGCACCCGCCGCGCCTCGGGGTAGAGTTCCATCGCCCTGGCCAGGAACTCGACCCCAGTCATCTCAGGCATGCGCTGATCGGCGATGAACAGCGCGATCACCCGATTGGCCAGCTTGAGTTCGCCCAGCACCTCAAGCGCCTCCGCTCCCGAGGCCGCCCGCTCGATGTCGTAGGTCGCCGCATAGTGGCGCCTGAGGTCGCGCGTTACCGCGGCGAGAACCGAAGGTTCGTCGTCGACGGCAAGGATCACCGGTTTTTCCATCGGCTAGGCCTGGAGAATGTGGGGCAGGGGGGCCGCCGGTGGCGGCAGCTTGATCTCGTCCCTGAGGCTCGCCGCTTCTTGCCGCGTTTCCGTGGCGACATCCCGTTCGCCCAGGGCGTCGGCGACATCGCCCAGCACGCTCAGCGCATTGGCGAGATAGGGCTTCAGATCCATGCGGCGGAAATAGGCGATCGCCGAACTGATGGCCTCGTGCGCCTCGCTCGCGCGGTTGAGCCTGAGCAATGCGCGCGAGAACGGCATGGCGAGGACGGCGACGACGAAATCGTCATCGGTGGATCGGGCGCTGTCGATGGCGCTGCGCAACTGGTCGACCGACCCGGTCGAGCCCTTTTCGAACTCGGCCTCGGCGACGCCGGCGCGGATCAGGTTGATGTAGTAGTCCATCCCCACTGCGTCGGCGAGTTTCAGCGAACGGCGGAACTGGGCCAGCGCATCATCGATATTGCGCCGGTCGAGCTCGCCGCGGCCGACGCCGAAATAGCCGGCGCAGGCGCATTCGAGCCCATTGGCCGACATCGCGAGATCGGCGCCCAGATGCGCATGCTCCAGCCCTTTCTCGATGTCCCCCATGTCGTAATACGCCATGCCCGCGCCGATATGGACGTCTGCCTGCTTCACCGGCGAGCCGATGCTGGGGATCAGCGCCAGAGCCTCCTCGACCAGGGCGCTGGCTTCATCGAACTGTCCCAGGCGCGCCAGTGCAATCGCCCGATAGGTCAGGGCGTGGCCAAGGATATCCGGCGCGTCCTGCTTGCGCGCCATCTCGATCACCTCGGCCAGCTTTTCTTCACCCGAGCGGGCATCGCGTTCGACCAGCGACCAGGTGGCGATGAACAGCGGCAGCAGCAGCACCTGGTCATCGCCGGTCTCGGCGGCCAGCGCCTGGGCTTCCTCGAGATAGGGGAAGCCGCGCGATGGAAAGCCGGTGACCATGTGGACGTTGCCCATCCACGACAGCGCCAGGCCGAGCCGGCGCTTATCGCCGAGTTCGCGGGCGATCTGCACCGCCTGCTCGATCTTTTCCAGCATGCCCTCGTACTGGCCGCGCCGGTTGCGCACCCACGCCCACTCGAGCACCGCATCGATCACTTCGGCCGGCATGGCGCTCGGCAGCTTCTCGAGCGTCGACAGGATGCGGTCGCGATGCTCGAGCTCCTCGCGCACCGCGTAGACGCGGCGCGCATTGTCGGCGGCGACCCGCGCATATTGCAGCGTGCGCTCGAGATCGCCGGCTTCCTCGAAATGGTGCGCCAGCATCGCCGCGAACTCGTCGCGCCGTTCGGCGAACAGCGTCTCCAGCGCCGAGCCGCAGCGTGCGTGCAGGTCGCGGCGCCGCGAGCGCAGCAGCAGGTCGTAGGCGGCCTCGCAGGTCAGCGCGTGCTTGAAGATGTACTCGCGCTCCGGGTCGCGCGCCTTCTCGCGCACCAGTTGCTCGTAGCTCAAGGTGGCAAGGTGCGGCTCGATATGCTCGATCCGCTCCGGCGCCGGCCCGTTGTGCAGCACCGACTCCAGCACACGGTGCTGGAACACCCGGCCGATCACTGCCGCCGTCTGGGCCACGCGCTTGGTGGTTTCGGGCAGCCGGTCGATGCGCGAGCTGAGCACGCCCGCCAGCGTATCGGGAATGGTGGCCTCGAGGATGGCGCGCGTGGCGCGCCAGTGCTCGCCCTCGCGCACCACCTGGCCGCCATCGATCAGCGAGCGCAGCACCTCCTCGAGATAGAACGGGTTGCCCTCGGAGCGTTCGAGGATCTGGCCCCGAATGCTCTCGGGCAGGTCTTCGATGTGGAGGAGGTTTCCCAGCAGCTGGCTCGACCCCGCCGCATCGAGTGGCTCGAGGTCGATGCGCGAGAAACTGCTGCCGAGGCTCGCCTGCAGCCGATCCAGCAGCTGCCAGCTCGCCGCCTTGCGGTCGGGCCGGGTGATGGTCACCAGCATGATCGGCTCGAACGCCGCCAGCGTCGCCACCTGGGCGATCAGCTCCAGCGTTGCCGTATCCGACCAGTGCAGGTCGTCCATCACCATCACATAGGGCGTCATGCCGCCGTCGGCGTGCATCACCGTCTTGATGGCGTTGACGATCGCCGCCGCGACGCCATTGACCACCGACTCCCCCGACATGGCGCGCAGCGCGATACGGCTCGCATCGCCTTCCACTGCAATCATCGTCTCGTAGAACGGGATGTCGCTCGGGTTGAGCCCGAGCCGCGCGACCCAGGCGGCGATCTTCTCCCGTACCGCCGGCGCCGCATCCATATCGTCAGCGCCGACGATCACCCTTCCCAGTTGCCGCCACGGATAATAGGGGATCGATTGGCCATAGGAGATGGCGCGGGTTTCGCGCCAGATCGGCCGCGGCTCGGGCAGCGCATCGCGCAGGTGCTTCAGTTCGGCGATCAAACGAGATTTGCCGAGGCCGGCTTCGCCCACCACCGCCACCACCGAGCCGATGCCCATGCCGAGTTCGCTCAGCCGGTCGCGCAGCAGCCCGATCTCGCGCTCGCGCCCGACCAGTGGTGAACTCAGCCCGGCAAGCCCTCGCGTCGCCTCGGGCACTGCCTTGATGCCGGTGACCTCGTAGGACTCGACCGGCTCGCTCTTGCCCTTCATCTCGATCTTGCCGCGCGGCCGGAAGTCGAACAGCGCATGGACCAGCTTGTGCGTATCGGCGCTGATCAGCACGGTGCCCGGCTCGGCCGCCGACTGCAGCCGCGCCGCGACATTGGCGGCGTCGCCCAGCGCCGTGTATTCGGTCTTGATCGCATCGCCGACGAAGGCCAGCACCGCGGTGCCGGTATTGATGCCGACCCGCAGGTCGAAATCGACGCCGTGCTGCTGCTTGATGCCCGTGGCATAGCGCATCGCCGCGTCCTGCATCTCGAGCCCGGCGCGCACTGCCCGCTCGGCATCGTCCTCATGCGCCACCGGCGCTCCGAACAGCGCCAGGACCGCGTCGCCCATCAGCCGTGAGACGGTGCCCCCGTAGTTCGAGACCGCGGCGTTCATGAAGGCGAAGGCGCCGTTCATGATGCCGGCCCAATCCTCCGGATCCAGCTGCTCGGCAATGGTGGTGGAGCGCGCCACATCGGCGAACAGCACCGTGGCGAAGCGGCGTTCGCCTTCGACGGGCCGAGCGACCTCGAGCGCATTACCGCAATTGGCGCAAAACTTAGCCGCGTCCGGGTTGCTGAAACCGCACTTGAGACACGTCTGCATCGCCATCTCTCGATGGACCTGCCGATCG
Organism: Devosia sp.; assembly: GCA_016793415.1. Lineage (GTDB taxonomy): Bacteria > Pseudomonadota > Alphaproteobacteria > Rhizobiales > Devosiaceae > Devosia_A. The sequence goes on from JAEUMC010000521.1 coordinate 4,375, forward strand.
GACATCAAGCCCACCGGCTACAAGTCCTGAACGTACTCTAGCGTCCAGATGTGGTCCAAACAAGCCACGGCTTCGGGAGCGTTGTCGGGCCGTCGTCAGCCGGACTGCGAGAATTG
>JAEUMC010000524.1 GCA_016793415.1 Devosia sp.
CGGCCAGCGCCAGCTCGGCGCGCGCCTCGGTCGTCGGCGCCGACCTCAGCCCTACCGAAACCCGGATCGGCTCGACCGCCGGACGCCCGATCACCGTTTCGATGTCCGCCTTGCTCGGCCCGGAATTGGCGTAAATGCGCCCATCCCGGCCAATGCTGCTCCACGCGATCAGCGATGCGGCGCTGCCGGAGCGCACCGCGATATCAGGCGGCTCGCCGAACTGGCCGGCCACCCCGTCGAGCCTGAGGAAAAACTCGTCGGCCGCGCGCAGCGCCCCGCGCATCAGTACGCCGTTGAACAGCGTGATGGCGACGATCCCGACCACCACCAGGCTACCGACCAGCGCCACGCGCTGCGGCACGAAGCGGATCAGCCAGCGCGACACCACGCCAACCCCGAAGGCCAGGAACTTGCCCAGATAGATCAGGATCGCCGCCGGCACGATGGCGATCAGCACCACCCAGATCGGGTGGCGCGCTTCCACCGGCTCGAGACCCATCACTGCCCGCACCGAGTTCTGCCACCCCGCCGTCTGGTAGAGGCAGGCCACCATCAACCCGATGCACCCGGCGGCCGCGGCAAGTTTCAGCCAGTAGGTGTATCGGCTGGCAGGAAGCCTGAAGCCCATATAGGCCCACAGCCATTCGAGCGACACGCCGATGCCGTAACCGATGCCGAAGGCGCAGCCGGAGAGGACACCCTGGATCAGCGCATCGCGCGGCAGCAGCGAGGGAGTCAGCGCCAGGGCAAACAGTACGGCGCCCACCACCAGCCCCATATCGGAAAACCCGTCGAGGAGCCGCTTCAACCAGCCCGGCAGTTGCACTTCGTCCTCCCTCCGGCCCGCGCGATCACAGCACCGGCCCCAACATGGCTATGGTGTTGTTCCAGATCCGGCGGGTGCCGCCCCACGCCTCCACCTCGGGGGCATGCACCAGCACCGATGCTTCGATGTAGCTCTGCTGGCGCTGCCGCAGTGCCGCGGTGAGCGCCTGGTCGGCGATCAGCATATTGTTCTCGAAGTTCAGCTCGAAACTGCGCCGATCCATGTTGGCCGAGCCGATAAGCGCCAGTTCGCCATCCACCGTCATGGTCTTGGAATGCAGCAGGCCGCCCCGATACTCGCGGATCATCACGCCGGCCTCGAGCAGCTCGGCATAGTAGCTGTGGCTGGCGGCAGCCACGACCCAGGAATCGTTGCGCTCGGGCACGATGAAGGTGGTCTCGACGCCGCGATAGGCGCTGGCGCAGAGCGCCGCCTGGATGGTTTCGTCAGGCACGTAATAGGGGGTGGTGATCACCAGCTCGCGTCGCGCCGCGTTCATCACCGAAACGAAGATTTCGGGCATTGCCGAGGGCCGCACGGTGGCGCCGGTGCCGATCACCTGGGCGACGAAGCCTGGTTGCTCGGGTGGCAGCGGCTGCTGCAGCAACTCGGTCAGGTCGTCCTCGCCGTGGCCCATCCAGTCCGACGCGAACAGATGCTGGTTCTGCCGCGCGATCGGCCCTTCGAGCCGCACCATGATATCGACCCAGGGGGCGAACTTCGCCTTGGGCAGAAAGGCCGCATCGGCGCAGTTCTGGCTGCCGCAATAGGTGACGGCATTGTCGATGACGACGATCTTTCGATGGTTGCGCATGTCGAGCCGCCCCCAGATCGCCCCGATCAGCGGATTGCCGATCGGCATGGCGCGGGCGAGCTGCACGCCGGCCGCCTGCATGGCGCGCCAGTGTTCGGAACGGATCATGCTGCGCGAGCCGACATCGTCGGCCATCGCCCGGCAGGCGACGCCACGGAGCGCGGCGCGCTGCAGCGCGGCGACGATCTTCAACCCGCTGCTGTCGGGCAGCCAGATATAGAACAGCAGGTGCACGTGGTCCGTCGCGGTGTCGATATCGGCGACCATCGCATCGATCGCCGCCTCCGAACTCTCGAGCAGCTCCGCCCGATTGCCGGCGACCGGCGGATAGCCGCTGACCGAGGTGCCGGCCCGGAACAGCGGCAGCGTGCCCTCCGGCAGCTGCGCTTCGACGCCGGGAGTGCCGATCGGTGGCGGCAGGATTTCGAAGGCCTTGCGCAGCCGCGCGGTGCGGCCGCGTCCGATATTGGTTTCGCCCACCAGCACATAGGCGATCATTCCGACCAGCGGTGCGACGACGATGATCATCACCCAGGCGAGGCGCGACACCGGTTCCCGATAGGGCCTCAGCAAGGCGCGACCGACGAAGAACAGCTGCAGCCCGACTTCCAGCCCCAGCAGCAGCCACGCGATCGTCGCTCCCTCCATGCCGTCGCCTCCACCGCGGTTCGCGCCGCCCGAGCATGGCGGGCCCCGACAAAGAAAGTCGACTGTTCGGTGGCGCGAGTCGACTAAAATCATCGCCAATCAACATCGGCCAAGTTTAGATGCACATAGCGACACTGCACGCGCTGTAGTCCCGTCCGCACTACGAGGTCGACCGAAGCAATGAGCGAGCAAGATCGTCGAGCCCCGCCATCGCGCCACGGCTGGTGGGCCGTCATTGCCGGCCTGGCCTTTGCGCTCGTCGCTCTGTTGTCGGTGCCGCTGTCCGGGATCGCCATCACTGAACTCGTCGCCAGTCCGCGTGGCAGCGTCAGCTGGCTGACGCTGTTCGTCGGTGTCGGGCTCACCGGCGCGTTGTTCTGGTGGTTGCTGCTGATCCGCCCGCGCCGTTTCACGATGCTGCGCGGCGCCATTGCCGGCGTGCTGGTGGCGTTCTTCTCCTATCCAGTGGTGCTGACCCTGGCCGATCTGCTGCGTCGCGGCAGCCTCGATCCGGAAACCTATGGCAGCCGCGGCAGCAACGTCCTGCTTCGCACCATCATCGCCCAGCTCAGCACCGGCTTCGCCTCGACCCTGGCGCTCGCCGCCGTCGGCATCCTGCTGGTCGTGGCGCTGCATCGTCGCCATCCCGAAACCGTTCGTCCACGCGACCGGCGGGGCTTCTGGCGCACCATCCCCAGGTCGGCGGCCGGCCTTGCACTGTTCCTCGTCATCGCGCTGGTCGGCGCCTTCGCTGTCCTGACGTTGCTGCCGCTCGATACCGAGAGCCTCAGGGCCAACGCCGCCACAAGCACCCCGGCGGCGAGCTACGACGAGGCGGTGGCTCGGATCGAGGCGGTGCGCGCCGAGGAGGCGAAGCTCCCGCTCAATCCCCGCTGCCTCTCCAGCCTCCTGACCCACGGCCAGAAGGTCGAGCGCGTCGTGGTGTTCTTCCACGGCCTCACCAACTGCCCGGCCCAAGCCGAGCAACTGGCCGCCAAGCTGTTCGCGCTGGGCTACAACGTCTACCTGCCGCGCATCCCGCAGCATGGCGACGCCGACCAGCTGAGCACCGTGCTCGCCAATCTCACGGCCGAGCAGCTGATCGCCGTCGGCAACGAGGCGACCGACATCGCCCAGGGGCTCGGCGATGAAGTGGTGATATCTGGGCTGTCGGCCGGCGGCATCATTGCCGGCTGGGTCGGCCAGCACCGCGCCGATGCCGACCAGTCGATCGCCATCGCGCCGTTCCTCAGCCCCAACCTGGTGCCCGGCTGGGCCAACCACGCGGCGACCGCGCTGCTGCTGAATGCACCAAACGCCATGGTGTGGTGGGATCCGGCAACGCGCGACAACCCGCCGGGGATGACCTACGCCTATCCGCGCTACGCCACGCACGGCCTCGCCCAAGCGCTGCGGCTCAGCATCGCGCTGATGGACACGGCCACGGCCAGGGCGCCGCTGTCGCCGAGGCTGGGCATCCTGATCAACCAGGCCGACGATGCAGTGAGCAACGTGAAGATCGAGGAGCTGGTGCTGCACTGGCAGGAACAGGGCGCCGAGGTGAACGTGGTGCGGCTGCCGCTGGCGCTCGAACTCGGCCACGACCTGATCGACCCGCATCAGCCGACCGGCGACCCGAATTTCGTCTACCAGGTGCTGGTGGACATGATGAACGGCGTGGCGCCGGCGATCCCGGAGAGCGCCCAATAGGAAAGGGCCGGTCGCTGGACCGGCCCTTTTGACTTACGCGGCGGCGTCGATGCCGGGCGCTTCGGAAGCGCCGGAGCGGAGGCTCAACCCGCCTTCTCCGGCATCGATCACCACGGTCTGCCCGTCGCTGACGGTGCCCGCGAGGATCTCCTCGGCCAGCCGATCCTGCACTTCGCGCTGGATCACCCGCTTCAGCGGACGGGCGCCATAGGCCGGATCATAGCCTTCGTTGGCCAGCCACTCGCGCGCTGCATCGGTGAGCTCGAGCGAGATGTCGCGCTCCTTCAGCAAGCCGCGCAGGCGGCCGAGCTGGATGTCGACGATCGCTCCCATGTGGTCGCGCTGCAACCGGTGGAAGACGATGATGTCGTCGATCCGGTTGAGGAACTCCGGCCGGAACGAGGCCTTCACCACGTCCAGCACCTTGCCGCGCACCAGTTCGACCGACTCGCCGTCCTTGAGGTTGACCAGATACTCCGACCCCAGGTTCGAGGTCATGATGATCAGCGTGTTGCGGAAATCGACCGTCCGGCCCTGTCCGTCCGTCAGCCGCCCGTCATCGAGCACCTGCAGCAGGACGTTGAACACGTCCGGATGCGCCTTCTCGATCTCGTCGAACAGGACGACCTGGTAAGGCCGACGCCGCACTGCCTCGGTCAGCACCCCGCCTTCGTCGTAGCCGACATAGCCCGGAGGGGCGCCGATCAGCCGCGCCACCGAGTGCTTTTCCATGAACTCGCTCATGTCGAGCCGCACCAGCGCATGTTCGTCGTCGAACAGGAACTGCGCGAGGCTCTTGGTGAGCTCGGTCTTGCCGACGCCGGTTGGCCCCAGGAACATGAACGAGCCGATCGGCCGGTTCGGATCCTGCAGTCCGGCGCGGGCGCGCCGCACGGCCTTGGCCACCGCTTCGACCGCTTCGGCCTGGCCGATCACCCGCTTGCCGAGTTCCTTCTCCATGCCGAGCAGCTTTTCGCGCTCGCCTTCGAGCATGCGATCGACCGGGATGCCGGTCCAGCGGCTCACCACCTGGGCGATATGGGTGGGCTGCACCACTTCCTCGACCATCGGATTGTCGGGCTTGCCGTCACCATTCGGATCGTCGGCCGACTTGATGCGCTTTTCGAGGTCGGGAATCACGCCATAGGCCAGCTCGCCCGCTCTCGCGAGATTGCCGGTGCGCTGCGCCAGCTCGAGGTCGGTACGCGCCTTGTCGAGCTCTTCCTTGAGCTTCTGGCTGCCCTGCATGCGCTCCTTCTCGGCCTGCCACCGCGCCGTCAACGCATTGGCCTGCTCCTCGAGGTCGGCGAGTTCCTGCTCCAGCCGACCGAGTCGGGTCTTCGAACCCTCGTCGGTCTCCTTCTTCAGCGCCTCGCGCTCGATCTTGAGCTGCATGATCCGGCGGTCGAGTTCGTCGAGCTCTTCGGGCTTCGACTCGGCCGCCATGCGCAGCCGCGCCGCCGCCTCGTCGACGAGGTCGATCGCCTTGTCGGGCAGGAACCGGTCGGCGATGTAGCGGTTGGACAGCGTCGAGGCCGCCACCAGCGCCGAATCCGAGATCCGGATGCCGTGGTGCAGCTCGTACTTCTCCTTGAGCCCGCGCAGGATCGAGATGGTGTCCTCGACCGTCGGCTCATCGACGAAGACCGGCTGGAAGCGACGGGCCAGCGCCGCGTCCTTCTCGACGTGCTTGCGATACTCGTCGAGCGTCGTCGCCCCGACGCAGTGGAGTTCACCGCGGGCGAGCGCCGGCTTCAGCAGGTTCGAGGCATCCATGGCGCCGTCGGTCTTGCCGGCGCCGACCAGCGTATGCATCTCGTCGATGAACAGGATGATCTGCCCATCGGCCGACGAAATCTCGTTGAGCACGGCCTTCAGCCGCTCCTCGAACTCGCCGCGATACTTCGCGCCGGCAATCAGCGCGCCCATGTCGAGCGACAGCAGCGACTTGTTCTTCAGCGATTCCGGCACGTCGCCATTGACGATACGGATGGCGAGGCCCTCGACGATGGCGGTCTTGCCGACGCCGGGCTCACCGATCAGCACCGGATTGTTCTTGGTGCGGCGGCTGAGCACCTGCACGGTACGCCTGATCTCTTCGTCGCGGCCGATCACCGGGTCGATCTTGCCCTCGCGGGCCGCTTCGGTGAGGTCGCGCGCGTACTTTTTCAGTGCGTCGTACTGGTTCTCAGCCGAGGCGGAATCGGCGGTACGGCCCTTGCGGATCTCGTTGATCGCCTCGTTCAGCCCCTGCGGCGTAACGCCGGCCGATCCCAGGATCTTGCCTGCATCGGTATCCTTCTCGATGGTCAGCGCCAGCAGCAGCCGCTCGACCGTGACAAAGGAATCGCCGGCCTTCTGCGCGGCGCTCTCGGCGGTCTCGAAGACGCGCGCCAGCTCACGGCTGAGGTACAGCTGGCCGGCATCACCGGACACTTTCGGAATCTTCTTGAGGGCGGCCTCGGTCTCGGCGCGCGCGATCCGCGCGTCGCCGCCCGCCTTGGCGATCAGCCCTGCGGCCATCCCCTCTTCGTCGTCCAGCAGCACCTTGAGCAGGTGGACCGGCGCAAACTGCTGATGGCCCTGCCCGAGCGCCAGCTGCTGCGCATTCTGGATGAAGCCGCGCGCGCGCTCGGTGTATTTTTCGATATTCATTCAACTCTCCTCGTCTGGCACGTCGGATCGCCCTGAATGAGGCACGCATCCAACGCCTGAAGCGTTGATTTGGCTCAAACGAAACCGTTGGATTGTCGATCGAGCCAGATCAAGACCCGAGGCCCGCTCAGCGGCGCTCCCTGGTCTCGACGCTGATATGGGGTGCCTTTCGATAGAGAAAAGAGCCAACCAGCGTTGCCCCGGCAAATGTCGCTGCTAGACTGCTCGAAAGCTCACGGGAAAGGCACCAGGAGGCCACGCCGATGTCAGCCGTCGCTACCCTTCAGGCCTATGTCGGCAGGCATTTCGTCGAGCTCGCGGAACTCGCCGCCGGCGCCGGCACCGATACGACCACCGTTGCGAGCTTTGTCGCTGCCGGCGTCGCACCGCAACCGAGCTACCGCATCTGGCCCAATGGCGCATTCGCGAGCCCGATTGGTGGCACCCATGGCGGCGAGCCGCAGGGGACCTCGACCGACTGGTACTCTCCCGCCGCCATCTGGTGGATCCGCCGTGCGCTCGGCATGACCGAGGCGCCGGCCGAAATCGCCCAGCGCCTCGCCGAAACCTTCGTCGCCGACTTCGTCACCCGGCTCGGCGCCCTGCCCGATGGGCATCTGGCCTACCCGGATGTCTATGTTGCCGGTGTGCTGTCGCCTGACGCTGCAGCAGCTCTGGCCGCAGCCGAATGGGCCGACTGGATCAATGGCGGCTACGGCGTCTGCCTCCGCCACTGGAGCGCGGCTGATGCCATTACCAAGATGCTGCAGCGTGGCCGTATCATCGCACTGACCGATGGCGCGACCCGCGAAACGCTCACCTCGTCCGACCGGATGGCGCTGCTCGAGGCGATGGAACGGCTCGAGGCGGTGATGCTGCCATTCGCGCCACACCAACGTCCCGCCGGGACACCCGGCTTGTGGATCGACCGCATCCTCAAACGCTACGGGCTCGGCCGGCCGACCTCCGACGTTGCGCCCGAGGTTTCGTCGCTGCGGCTCTGCGCCTGAAACAAAAAGGCCGGGATTGCACCCGGCCTCATGGTCTTTTCCAAGGCGTATCGGCTTACTCGGCCGGCTGGTTTCCGGCCGTGAGGAAGGCCGGCAGCTCACCAACGTCGGGCTGCGGGGCGCCGGCGGGATCAGCCCCACCTTCACCGCCCTGCCCGCGCGACCGGCGGCGCGGCCGGCGATCGCGGCGGCGCGGCTCGCCTTCCGCCTGCGGTGCTTCACCTTCGGCGGCGGGCTGCGGCGCGGCGGCAGTGGTTTCGACCACCGCCATCACCACCGGCTCGCTGCCGGGGATCGGCTGCGGCTGCGGTTGCTGCTGCTGGTCGTGCTGCTGCTGCGGCTGCTGGTTGAACTGACGCGGCTCGGGCGAGGCGAACCGATCGTTGATCGGTGCGAAATCGTCGTCGTAATCATCCTCTTCGGCCTGCTGCCCGAACTGGTCGCGCTGCTGGTTCTGCGGCTGCGCCGCACTGAGGATGCGGAAATAGTGCTCGGCGTGCTGCAGGTAGTTCTCGGCCATGACGCTGTCGCCGGAGGACTGCGCGTCGCGCGCGAGCTGCAGGTACTTTTCGGCGATATGCGAGGCGTTGCCGCGCACCTTCACGTCCGGCCCGTTGCTCTCGTAGTTGCGGCTCAACGGGTTGCCGTGCTTGCGGCCACCATTGTTGTTCCGGCCACGGGAGCGGTTCTTGTTGTTCTGCTGGTTGTTTGGTCTCATCGTCTCTTTTCAAGCCTTGGAAAAGAATACTGAAGGCAACATGGGGACATCGGCACCGGGGGCCGCAGGCGCAGTATCAAAGCGCGGGCGGTCTCGTTCCAGCAGTGCCTGAGCTATCGCGTGTTGAACCACTTTTTGCTCATCAAGGCGTCTCGGTTCCTCGTCCGAGAGTCGAACACTGCCAATTTGCAGCTTCGCCGATGAGCGGGTGGCCGTCACCTTGGTACGATCTTGATCGCGCCGTTGACAGCACCCGGAACCTATATGGTTCGCCCTGCCTTTCCAAGCACAAAATATGGGGGCCCCTAACGGATACTCAAGGGCTGGCGTTGAGGCGCGCCACCACCATGCGATCGAGCCCGGCGAGATCGGGCACCACTTCCACTTCGGCAAAGCCGGCCCCGACCAGGATATCGCTGACCGTGCTGCCCTGGCCGGAGCCGATTTCGAGCAGCAGAACGCCGTCGGGTTTAAGGAACAACCCGGCTTCGGCGGCAATCGCCCGATAGGCCGTGAGCCCATCCGGCCCGCCATCGAGCGCCAATCGCGGATCGTGTTCGCGCACTTCCGGCATCAGCCCCGAGATCACCGAGGTCTCGATATAGGGCGGGTTCGAAGTGATGAGGTCGAACCGCTCTCCCGGCTCCAGCGGATCGAACCACGAGCCTTTCAGCGTCCGGAACCGCCCGCCCACACCGTGCCGGTTGGCGTTGAAGCGCGCCATCTCCAGCGCTTCGGCGGCGAGGTCGACCGCCACCGCGGTGACATCGGAATATTCGGTGAGCAGCGCGATCGGGATGCAGCCGGTGCCGGTGCCGAGATCGAGAATGCGCGCCCCATCGAGCGCCCCGATCACCTCGAGCCCGCGCTCGACCAGGAGCTCGGTTTCCGGCCGCGGCACAAGCGTTGCCGCATTGAGCTTGAAGCTCAGCCCCCAGAATTCCTTCTCGCCGAGGATGCGCACCACCGGCTCGCCCTTGAGGCGGCGGGCGGCGAAAGCTTGCAGCGCCTTCAACTGCTGGTCCGGAACCTCCTCACGCTCGCGATTGACCAGCTCCAGCCGGTCCATCTCGAAGGCCGCTTCGGCGAACAGCCGCGCATCCAGTTCCGCCGTGTCGATGCCGGCCTTTCGGAACAGGTCGCGTACCCCCCGCCATGCTGCGCCCACGTTGAGTGTCAGGAAATCCCCTCCATGGCGGCCAGCTGCGCCGCCTGGTTTTCGGTGATCAACGCCGAGATCAGCTCGTCCAACGCATCGCCGGTGATCACCTTGTCGAGCTTGTAGAGCGTCAGGTTGATGCGATGATCGGTCACCCGGCCCTGCGGAAAGTTGTAGGTGCGGATGCGTTCGGACCGATCGCCCGACCCCACCTGCTCCTTGCGTGCCTCCGACCGCGCCGTGTCGCGGGCGTTGCGCTGCTCTTCATAGAGCCGGGCCTGCAACACCTTCATGGCGGTAGCGCGGTTCTGGTGCTGGCTCTTCTGGCTGGCGGTGACCACAATGCCGGACGGCAGGTGAGTGATGCGCACCGCCGAGTCGGTGGTGTTGACGTGCTGGCCGCCGGCGCCCGACGAGCGCATGGTGTCGATGCGGATATCCTCGGGCTTGATGTCGATGTCGATTTCCTCGACTTCCGGCAGCACGGCGACCGTCGCGGCGGAGGTGTGGATGCGGCCCTGGGTTTCGGTCGCCGGCACACGCTGCACCCGGTGCACGCCGCTCTCGAACTTCATCTTGGCGTAAACGCCCTTGCCGGTGATGTTGGCCACCACTTCCTTGTAGCCGCCCACTTCGCCAGGGCTTTCTTCCATGAGGCTGAACTTCCAGCCCTGCAGGTCCGCATAGCGCTGGTACATGCGCAAGAGGTCGCCGGCAAACAGCGCCGCTTCGTCGCCGCCGGTGCCGCCGCGCACTTCGAGGATGACGCTCTTTTCGTCGGCGGCGTCCTTGGGCAGCAGGAGGATGCGAATCTCGGCGATTGCCTGCTCGATCCTCGGCTTCAGTTCGCCGATCTCGGCGGCCGCCATCTCCGCCATCTCTTTGTCGCCGGAACTCACCAGCTCCTCCGCCGATTCGAGATCGGCGAGGAGCTTCTGGTAGGCTTGGATCGGCCGCACCACCGGCTCGAGCTCGGCATATTCCTTGCTTAGCTTGACGAACTGGTCGGCCGACGGCCCGGCCGACAATGCCGCCTCGATCGAATCGAAGCGCTTGGTGAGAGCGTCGAGCTTGTCCTGCGGAAGCGTAGCCATGGATACCTAGATCACCAGCCCCTGCCGGCCGGCCCAGTCGAGCAGCAGCTCGCGGATATTGGGGCCGTGTGCTCCTTCGAGCAGGGCGGCGGAGACGGAATTGCGAATGGGAGTGAGTTCGGTGCCGAGGATCATTTCCTTGATCGGACCGATGGACGGCGGGCTCATCGACAGCTTGGTCATGCCGATCGACAGCAGCGCCAGCGCCTCGACGGTGCGGCCGGCGAGCTCGCCGCACATGGTGAGCGGCACATTGTAGCGTCTGGCCATATCGACGATGTGCTTGAGCGCGCGGAGCCGCGGCAGCGCGATCGGGTCATACGACTTGGCAACGCGCTTGTTGCCACGGTCGGCGGCGGTCAAGAACATCACCAGGTCGTTCGAGCCGATCGAGACGAAATCGGCTTCGGGCAGCACCTGGTCGAGTTCCCACAGCAGCGACGGCACTTCGATCATCGCACCCAGTTCGAGCTTGCTCGGCACTGTCTGGCCGGCATGCTTCATGCGCTCGAGTTCCTTGTTGACCACCAGCCGGGTCTGCCGGAACTCCCAGGCGTCGGTGACCATGGGAACGAGGATCTTCATCGGCCCGCCATTGGCCGCCTGCAGCAGCGCGCGGATCTGGATGCGCAGGAGCCCCTGCCGGTCGAGCGCCAGGCGCAGCGAGCGGAACCCCATGGCCGGGTTTTCCTCGGCCTCGTAGCGCAGGTACGGGATCACCTTGTCGCCGCCGATATCGAGCAGCCGGAAGACGATCGGCTTGCCTTCGGTGAGGCGGATCGCTTCGGCATAGAGTTCGACCTGTTCGCGCAGCCGCGGCAACCGCGAGGCGATCATGAACTGCAGTTCCGTGCGGAACAGCCCGACGCCCGAGGCGCCGGTATCCTGCAGCATCGGCAGGTCGGCGACGATGCCCGAGTTATGGAGCAGCGTGATCTCGTGGCCATCCCTGGTGATGGCCGGCTTGTCCTTGAGCTCGAGGTAATGCGCCCGGCGCTTGGCCCCGAGCCGTACCTTGTCGACATAGACCTGGATCATGTCCGGGGTCGGCCGCAGGTAGACCGTGCCCTGCGGCCCATCGACGATGATGTCGTCGCCGGTTTCCGACATCGAGACGATGTTCTCGGCCTGCCCGACCGCCACCAATCCCAATGACTTGGCGACGATCGCCACATGTGAGATCGCGGCGCCCTCCTCCAGCACCACTGCCCTCAGCCGGGTCCGGTCGTATTCCAGCAGGTCCGCCGGCCCCATGTTGCGGGCGACGAGGATGGCGTTCTCGGGCAGATCCTTCTTGCCGATCGTCGCGCCGTCGCCGGTGAGCACCCGCAGCAGCCGGTTGGCGAGATCGTCGAGATCGTGCAGCCGATCCTTGATGTAAGGGTCGGTCGACCGCATCATCCGGGCGCGGGTATCGTTCTGCACCCGCTCCACCGCCGCCTCGGCGGTGAGACCATTGTTGATCGCCTCGGTGAGCCGGTCGACCCAGCCGCGATCATTGGCGAACATCCGGTAGCTCTCGAGTATCTCGCGATGATCCGAGAACGACTGCATGTCGCCATGGCTCAGCATCTGGTCGATCGAGAGCCGCATCCGGTCGAGCGCATCCGACAGGCGCTTCAGCTCGACCTCGGTATCCTCGGCGACGAAATTGGTGACGACGACGCGCGGGTCGTGCAGCACCACCTTGCCGAGCGCCACCCCATCGGTGAAACCGTTGCCGGCAAACTGCCGCGGCCGCCTGAGGTCGATATCCTGGCCCGGCTTGATCAGCGCGTCGAAATCGGCGGTCGACATCATCTCGGCGAGCAGTGTCGCCGTGGTCAGCATCGCCTCGATCTCGTCTTCGCCATAGGCATGCGAATCGCGGTTCTGCACCACCAGCACGCCGAGTGTCTGCCCGGCCCGCAACACCGGCACGCCGAGAAAGGCCTGGAACGGATCTTCGCCGGTTTCCGGCCGATAGGCGAAAGCGGGATGCGCCGGGGCGTTGTCGAGGCTGAGCGGTTCGGCCTGTGCCGCGATCAGGCCGACGAGGCCCTCGCCCAGCCTGAGTGTCGTCATGTGCACGGCGCTGGCGGCCAGCCCGCGAGTCGCGAACAATTCCAGCGCGCCGTCGTCGCGCAGTACGTAGAACGAGCAGACGTCGGCGTGCATGTTGTCGGCGATGAGACTGACGATCTTGTCGAGCCGAGCCTGCGAAGCCAGCGGCTCCGCCATGGTTTCGCGCAATTGCTTCAACAGCACGCGCGGCCCGCTGATCGCTATGGCCATCGTTCCCGCCCGGCGGCCCGGCGCCGCCCTATCGCCAGCGGCGCCGTGACCGGGGTCTAGGCGTCTCAGGCGTCCTGCTTGTCCAACCCGTAATACGTATGGAGCGCGCGAACCGCAAGTTCGGCATACTCGTCATCGATCAGCACCGAGGTCTTGATTTCCGAGGTGGTGATCAGCTGGATGTTGATCGACTTGTCGGCCAGGGCCTTGAACATCGAGGCGGCAACGCCCGCATGGTTGCGCATACCCACGCCCACCACCGAAACCTTGGCGCCGCCCTTGGCGCTGGTCAGCGTGCGATACTCGAAGCGCCCGGCCTCGCCCGCCGCCTTCAGGGCCTTCACCGCCTTGTCGTGCTCGGCATCGGGCACCGTGAAGGTGATGTCGGTGGTCGAGCCGTCTTCGGAGACGTTCTGCACGATCATGTCGACGACGATGGATTCATCCGACAGCGCGCCGAAGATCGCCGCGGCAACGCCCGGCCGGTCCTTGACGTCGCGCAGCGTGATCTTGGATTCGGCTCGCGCCAGGGTGACGCCCGAAACGATCTGCTTTTCCATGATCTCTTCCTCATCGCATACGATTGTGCCGGGAACCCCGGGCGTGCCGTCCGGCGCGATCTGCGGCGCATTCGGATCGTCGAAAGTGGAGCGGACGGTGAGGCGCACCTTGTGCGCCATCGCCATCTCGACCGAGCGGATCATCAGCACCTTGGCGCCGAGCGAGGCCATTTCCAGCATCTCTTCGAACGAGATCTTACTAAGCCGCTTGGCCTTGGGGGTGATGCGCGGGTCGGTGGTGTAGACGCCATCGACATCGGTGTAGATGTCGCAGCGATCGGCCTTCACCGCCGCGGCCACCGCCACCGCGCTGGTATCGGAACCGCCGCGACCAAGGGTTGTGACCCGGCCCGACGGGGCAACGCCCTGGAAGCCGGTGATGACAGGCACCACGCCATCGGCGAAGCGCTTTTCGAGCTCGGTCGGATCAATCTCGACGATGCGGGCCGCGCCATGCGCGTCATCGGTCTTGATCGGCACCTGCCAGCCCTGGAACGAGCGCGACGGGATGCCCATCTCGCTCAGCACCACTGCCATCAGCCCGGCCGTGACCTGCTCGCCCGAGGCGACCACCGCGTCATATTCGCGCGCGTCATGCAGTTTGCTGGCTTCGTTGACCCAGCCGACCAGCTCGTTGGTCTTGCCCGACATGGCCGAGACCACCACGGCAACTTCGTTACCGGCGTCGACTTCACGCTTCACATGCAGCGCCGCCTGACGGATGCGCTCGACCGTGGCGACCGAGGTGCCGCCGAACTTGACTACGATACGGCCCAAGGCCCCTACCCCGACTGTTGCCCGGCTGAACCCGCCGGTACGCTCAGAATTCGGCCGGGGACATGCCACAAACGGGGCGGGTTATCAACAGGCGGAAGGGACGCAGGGTGCGTGCGCTTGTGCGTCGCCAGTCCCTCTACCGCCGGCCGTCATCCCGACGCAAATCGGACCCGTCGCGCCTCGCTGCGACCGCGCTTCCCCTTGCGTCGCTAACCGGCGAGGCCGATAACCCTCGGCATGACCGACACCACCATCAATCCCGACGAGATCGCCAAGTTTGCCGCCATGGCCGACGAGTGGTGGGATCCCAGGGGCAAGTTCAGGCCGTTGCACAAGTTCAACCCGGTGCGGCTGGGCTATGTGCGCGACAAGGTGATCGGCCATTTCGGCAAGGACAGCACGGTGCGCCGGCCGCTCGAGGGTATACGCATCCTCGACATCGGCTGCGGCGGCGGGCTGTTGAGCGAGCCGTTGGCCCGGCTGGGCGCCACCGTGGTGGGCATCGATGCCGGCGAAAAGAACATCCGCATTGCCCAGCATCATGCCGAACAGTCGGGGCTCGAGATCGACTATCGCGCCGTAACTGCCGAGGCGCTCGACGCCTCGGGCGAGCGCTTCGACGTGGTGCTGAACATGGAAGTGGTCGAGCACGTCGACAACGTGCCGCTCTACATGAAGAGCTGTGCGAGCCTGGTGGAGCCGGGTGGCCTGATGTTCACCGCCACCATCAACCGCACGCCGCGCGCCTACGCGCTGGCGATCGTCGGGGCCGAATACGTGCTCGGCTGGCTGCCCAGGGGCACCCACGACTTTTCGAAGTTCCTGACGCCGGACGAAATCTCGGCGCTCTGCGTTCGCAACGGCCTGAAGATTGTCGACAAGACCGGCGTGGTGTTCCACCCGCTGGCCGACGAGTGGCGGCCGAGCCGCGATCTGGGCGTCAACTACATGGTGCTGGCGGCAAAGCCGTCAACCGACGACGCCTGATCAGCCGATCACCAGCGTTTCGCGACCATAGGCTAGCGTGATGGTGCCGCGGATGGGATGGCCCGCGAGGTCTTCGTCCCAGTAGAGGAACCAGCGGCCGGCGCCATAGGTCCGGTCGAGCGCCTCTTCGATGGCCACGTCGAACGGCTTCAGCGCCTTGAGCGCAGTCGACGCGGCGTCGCTCATCACGGCGCGGATGGCGCCGCCGGTGGCGGTGGTCGCGGGGGTCAGGCTGGAATGGTGCATTTTCATCCTCCTACGTGGCGCCCTCTGGCGCCGTCTCTCGGAGGCAAATCTGCGTCGGTGGGCTTGAACCGTGACTGAACCGGCCTGTTTGGCTGGCGTTCAGCATGCCTGGCCGGCTTGGTTGCGAAAAAACTCCGCGCCTGGCGAACCGTTCCGGCCTGCGGCCGCCTCT
>JAEUMC010000994.1 GCA_016793415.1 Devosia sp.
TAACCTGTTGCGCTCCAGCAGAGTCCATCAGCAGGTCGCCATGCGCGGCGCTCCCCACGACATCTCAGGATGGGCCCCGGCCTGCGCCGGGGTGACACCGTGGATGGGGAAACGGCAGTGCACAAGCAACTCCCAAGAAGGCCGATCCGACATCACCTCCCGGATCCCCGCGTTTTCACCCCGCTTGACATCATACTAAAGTTTGTGAGTAATTGCTCAGCGGCGAGGCAAATGCTCGCCGATGGGAGGACATTGATGAAACTGCTTCCGCTTTTCTCGAGCGCGCTGGTGCTTGCGCTCGGCTCGACGGCCTATGCCCAGACCACCCTCACCATCGCCACGGTGAACAATGGCGACATGGTCCGCATGCAGGGGCTGACCGACGACTTCACCGCCAAGAACCCCGATATCCAGCTGCAGTGGGTGACGCTCGAGGAGAACATCCTGCGCGAGCGCGTCACCACCGACATCGCCACCAAGGGCGGTCAGTTCGACGTGATGACCATCGGCACTTACGAAGTGCCGATCTGGGCCAAGAACAGCTGGCTGCTGCCGCTCGACAACCTGGGCGACACCTACGATGTGGATGACCTGCTGCCCGCCATCCGCGGCGGCCTCAGCGCCGACGGCAAGCTCTACGCCGCGCCGTTCTACGGCGAGTCGAGCTTCATCATGTATCGCAAGGACCTGTTCGAGAAAGCCGGGCTGACCATGCCCGACGCTCCGACCTGGGACTTCGTCGCCGACGCGGCCCGCAAGATCACCGACCGCGCCGCCGACATCAATGGGATATGCCTCCGCGGCAAGGCCGGCTGGGGCGAGAACATGGCGTTCCTGACCGCGATGTCGAACTCGTTCGGCGCGCGCTGGTTCGACGAGGCCTGGAAGCCGCAGTTCGACCAGCCGGAATGGAAGGACACGCTGCAGTTCTATGTCGACCTGATGAAGGATGCCGGTCCGGTTGGCGCCTCGTCGAACGGCTTCAACGAGAACCTGACGCTGTTCCAGCAGGGCAAGTGCGGCATGTGGATCGACGCCACCGTCGCCGCCTCGTTCGTAACCGACGCCAAGGCCAGCTCGGTGGCCGATAAGGTCGGCTTTGCGCTGGCTCCCGACAAGGGCCTGGGCAAGCGCGGCAACTGGCTGTGGGCCTGGTCGCTGGCTATTCCGGCCGGCTCGCAGAAGGCGGAAGCCGCGCAGAAGTTCATCTCCTGGGCAACCAGCAAGGACTACCTGACGCTCGTCGCGGCCAAGGACGGCTGGGCGAACGTGCCGCCGGGCACCCGCACCTCGCTCTATGCCAATGCCGACTACCAGGCGGCAGCGCCCTTCGCCAAGATGACGCTCGACTCGATCAACGCCGCCGATCCGACCGCTCCGACGGTGAAGCCGGTGCCCTATACCGGCGTGCAGTTCGTCGCCATCCCCGAGTTCGCCGGCATGGCGACCACGGTCGGCCAGCTGTTCTCGGCGGCGCTCGCCGGTTCGACCAGCGTCGATGACGCGCTGGCCCAGGCGCAGCAGACCGTCGACCGCGAGATGAAGGCGGCCGGGTATTACTAACCTCCCTAGGCGGGCGGCCTCGGCTGCCCGTCTCCTCTCCCCTCAGGGGAGAGGTAGCGAAGCAAGGAGCGCAAGCGACTTTGCGGAGCTGGGTGAGGGGTGAGTTGCTTCGGCATCCAAGCATATGGAAGCGTCCCACCCCTCACCTACTTCCGCTAGCTCGCAGGCTCGCAAGCTGCAGTATCCTCTCCCCTGAGGGGCGAGGAGGGCGCGTACCGCACCATCAGCGCATCTGGGGAAAGCAACGTCATGGCCACCAAGCAGTCACATCGCCTCGCCCGCTGGATGATGGCGCCTTCGGTCTTCGTGCTGCTGATCTGGATGATCGTGCCGCTGGCGCTCACCATCTGGTTCGCCTTCCAGCGCTACCGGCTCACCAATCCCAACATCAAGGGTTTTGCCGGTCTCTCGAACTTCGAGTTCTTCGTCACCGATCCGGCGTTCTGGCCGGCCATCATCAACACACTGCTCATCGTCGTCGGCGTGCTGGTGATCACCGTGGGGCTCGGCATCCTCCTCGCCCTGATGCTCGACCAGCCAATCTGGGGCCAGGGGATCGTCCGCATCCTGATGATCTCGCCCTTCTTCGTCATGCCGCCCGTGGCCGCAGTGGTCTGGAAGCACGAGCTGATGAACCCGACCTGGGGCGTATTCGCCGCGATATCGAGATTTTTCGGAGCAGAGCCGGTCAACTGGCTGGGCAATTACCCGCTGCTGTCGATCATCGTCATCGTCGCCTGGCAATGGCTGCCGTTCGCGACGCTGATCCTCCTGACCGCCATGCAGTCGCTCAGCGAGGAGCAGAAGGAAGCCGCCGAAATGGATGGCGCCAACGTGTTCCGGCGCTTCTGGTACATCATCCTGCCGCACCTGGCGCGGGCCATCACCGTGGTGATCCTGATCCAGACCATCTACCTGCTCGGCGTCTACGCCGAGATCCAGATCACCACTGGCGGCGGCCCGGGCTTTGCCAGCACCAACCTGCCGTTCCTGATCTACAACACCGGCGTCTTGGGCGGAAACATCGGCGCCGGCGCCGCGGGCGGGCTCGTCGCCGTGGTGCTCGCCAACATCGTCGCGATCTTTCTGATGCGCGCGGTGGGGAGGAACCTAGATGCGTGAGCTCAGCCGTTTGATGCACTTTGCCACCCCCCTCCCAGCCTCCCCCACAAGGGGGGAGGTGCCGATCGGGGCCTTGGCAGGTCTCTTGCCACCCGAACCAGCCCACACCTCCCCCCTTGTGGGGGAGGCTGGGAGGGGGGTGGCCACATGCACTGAAAGTCGAGTTAGGGAGAGACACTAATGCACACCGAAATGCTGATCGGCTCGCGCTTCGAGGCGGGGACGGAAACCGCGGAGCAGGTGCTCAATCCCAGGACCGGGGAATTGATCCGCGCCATCCCGGAGGCCTCGCTCACGCAGATCGATGCGGCGGTGCTGGCGGCCGAGAAGGCCTTTGCCGGCTGGTCGCGGACGACGCCCGGGCAGCGCTCGAATTACCTGCTGCGCATCGCGCAGGCGATCGAGGACGATGCCGATGGTTTTGCGGCACTCGAGGCGCTCAACTGCGGCAAGCCGATCAATGCGGTGAGGAATGACGAGATCCCGGCGATCGTCGATTGCTGGCGCTTCTTTGCCGGTGCGGTGCGCAACATGCAGGGCGCCATCGCGGCCGAATACCTGCCTGGCCATACCTCGATGGTGCGACGCGACCCGATCGGCGTCGTCGGCTCGATCGCGCCGTGGAACTACCCGCTGATGATGATGGCGTGGAAGCTGGCGCCGGCCATCGCCGGCGGCAACACCGTGGTGTTCAAGCCATCCGAGCAGACGCCGCTGACGGCGCTGAAGCTGGCACGGGTGTTCGCCGAAGTGCTGCCCGAGGGCGTGGTCAACGTCATCCTGGGGCGCGGCGACAGCGTCGGCAACGCGCTGATCAACCACCCCAGGATCAACATGATCTCGATCACCGGCGATGTGGCGACCGGCAAGAAGGTGCTGCAGGCGGCGGCGAAATCGGTGAAGCGCACGCATCTCGAGCTGGGCGGCAAGGCGCCGGTCATCGTTTATGACGATGCCGATCTCGAGGCAGTGGTCAGCGGGCTCAAGGCCTTCGGCTACTACAATGCCGGACAGGATTGCACCGCGGCCTGCCGGATCTATGCCGGCCCGAAGATCCACGACAAGCTGGTGGCCGACCTGAGCTCAGCGGTCAACTCGATCAAGTACAACCAGGCCGACGACACGCTCAACGAGATCGGGCCGCTGATTTCGAAGCGCCAGCGCGACCGGGTAGCGAGCTTCGTCGAGCGGGCGTCGGAACTGCCGCATATCAAGATCACCGCGGGCGGGCACATGTCGGGCGACCGGGGCTTCTTCTACGAGCCGAC
>JAEUMC010000788.1 GCA_016793415.1 Devosia sp.
GGATCCGGGCTGCGGCCTCGCGAGCGCCTTCAGGGCTGGTGAGAGCCAGCACTACGCCGCCGACGTCGGACTTGTGGGTGATCTGCTTGGCCAGCAGCTTCACCACCACTGCATCGTGCTGCGCCAGCAGCTCGGCAGCAACGCCGGCCACCTCCTGCTCGCTGGTCGCCGTGCGGGTTTCAGGCACCGGTATGCCGTAAGCGGCCAGCACCGCCTTGGCCTCGGGCTCGGTCATCACCCTGCGGCCCTCGCGCGCAACAGCTTCGATGATGCCCCGCACCCGCAGCGGGTCGGTCTGCACGATCCCGGCGCTCGGCGGCACGCGCTCCAGTCGCTCGCGCAGCCGCGACCAGTGTGTGAGGAAGTCCACCGCCTGGGCTGCTGCTGCGGGAGTGTCGACGGCGACGATCCCGCCGTTGCGCAGCGCCGCCCTTGCCGCTTCGGCCGTCTGCTTGCCGAGCCAGCACCCGATGGTGGGCTTGCCGGCGATTGTCCCGTTGCAGGCGAGGTCGGCGACGGCCAGCGCGGCTTCGAGTGGCGAGGCGAGGGCGGTCGGGCAGTTCATGGCAAGCACTATGTCCACCGATGGGTCGGCGGCCACGGCCGCGACTGCGTCGGTATAGCGGCCTGGAGGGGCGTCTCCGATGATGTCGACCGGGTTGGCGCGCGACCACGTCGCCGGCAGCGCGGCATCGAGCGTTGCCAGGGTTTGCGGGCTCAGCGTCGCGAGGCTGCCGTCGAGATCGAGCAGGTCGTCGACTGCGAGGACGCCCGCCCCCCCGCCATTGGTGACGATGCCGAGATGCCCCGCCTTGAGCGGCCGAAAGCGCGTGGTGACTTCGGCAGCCGAGAACAGCTGCTCGAGGTTGCGAACCCGGATGATGCCGGCACGGCGGAGTGCGGCATCGATCACTGCATCCGAGCCGGTGAGGGCACCTGTATGGGTCATGGCGGCCCGGGCAGCCTCGCCGTGTCGACCCGGCTTGACTGCGATCACCGGCTTGATGCGCGCTGCGGCCCGCGCGGCCGACATGAACTTGCGCGGCTCGGGGATCGACTCCAGATACATGAGAATGGTCGAGGTGGCCGAGTCTGCCGCCAGCCAGTTGAGACAGTCGCCAACATCGACATCGGCCATGTCGCCCAGTGAGATCAGTTGCGAGAAGCCGAGCCCCTCGGCGGCCGCCCAATCGACAATGGAACTGACGATGGCACCCGACTGGGAGATGAGCCCCAGCTTGCCGGTCCTGGCTGACAGATGGGCAAAGCTGGCGTTGAGCGAGACCAGCGGGGACAGCATGCCGATGGTATTGGGGCCGACGATGCGCATCAGATGCGGCCTTGCGGCATCCAGCATGGCCTGCCGGAGGCCGCTCGCCGCATCGACCCCCGCGGTGATCACCACGGCCGCCTTGCAGCCGCGACTGCCCAACTCCCCGATCACTTCGGGGATGACGCGAGGCGGAGTGACGATCACCGCCAGGTCGGGCGCATCCGGCAGCTGGGCAGCGCTGCGGTAGCAGGCGATGCCGTCGATCTGGTCGTATTTTGGATTGATCGGGTAGATGGCGCCTTCGAAGCCGCCCGAGCGGATGTTCTTGAGCACGATGGCCCCGACCGACTGCGGCCGCTGGGAGGCGCCGACGATCGCGACGGACCTGGGACGAAAGCACTGCTCGAGGTTGCGAATGGTCATGTCACAGTCGCCGGGTGAGAGAAAGCCGCGCGGTCGCCCCGAGCGTCAGGCAGCATTTCCACGGCGGACCGGCTGGTGATTTGAGCCAGATCAACCTGCGCCGGCCGCACGCGTGGTCAGTTCCCCCGCGAGTACAGGAAGGCCGCGTGGGAGAATGGTCATGACAGCTCTGGTTCTCTACTTTTCCAATACCGGGAACACGCAGAAGGTTGCCAAGGCCCTGGCCGAGCAACTGGGTGCGGACCTGGCCGAGATCACCTGCCAGACCTATCTCGCCTGGTACGGACCGCT
>JAEUMC010000844.1 GCA_016793415.1 Devosia sp.
CTGAAGCTCGAGACTTTCCGCAGCCCGGTAAAGCTCGGCAGTGCGGCAGCGCGCGTCGGCGCGACAGAGCTGCGCGAACTGTGCTCCTCACAGATGGGCGGCGCGGCTTATGTCCTCACGCGTGACGCCGCGCGGCGCTCCCTCGCCAGTCCGCTGCGCAACCAGATGGGAATCGATCGCTTCCTGTTCGGCCGCGGCGGCTATCACCTGCTGCGCTCTCGGGTGCTGCAAGCCATACCCAGCCCCTGCATCCAGCTCGACAAGCTCGACGTTGCCGACAGCATCGGCGAAAGCAACATCGCCACCACCAGGACGCCTGAGCCGGAGCGGCCGGGCCGCGACCTCGGCGCAGTCATCGGGTTGCATCTCGACCATGTGGGGCGCCTGGCCCGGCTGGCGAGCCGCGATCTCGCAGCGCTGCGCGGTCCGCACGTCGTTGTTCCCTTCGCCGACGCGCCCGGGCCCACATGACCACGTTCCCTGCCGACCAGATCCCGGTCTACTACATCAACCTGGCCAGCCGCCCGGATCGCCGTCAGTTCATGCAGGAACAGTTCGCGCGGCTGGGAATCGTCGCCGAGCGGGTAGACGCGGCGACTATCGCCGATGTCGGCGAAGACCGCATGGCGCCCCATATCGACCCGCGCAACCCCTGGGCGATGGCGCGGGTGGAGGTGGCATGCGTCATGAGCCATGAGAAGGCCTGGCGCGCTATGCTCGATGCGGGCCAGGACTACGCCGTCATCCTCGAGGACGATGCCGTCATGAGCGACGGGATGAAGGCGTTTCTCGATCCCGATTTCAGCAATGGGCTGCGCCCCGAACTGGTGAAGCTGGAGACCGTCGGCGAGCGGGTGCGGCTTGGGCGTACCGTGCGTCGCGTCGCCCCTCGCTTCGGCGTCCACCAGTTGCTGGCGTCACATATGGGCGCTGGCGCCTACATCATCTCGGCCAGCATGGCCCGGCGTGCCCTTGCCGATCCCCGGCTGCTACGCATGTCGGTGGATCGCTACCTGTTCACGCGCGATGGACCGATCATCCCGCACCGGCGTCTCTACCAGGTCGACCCGGCGCCGGTCGTACAGCTGGAGTTCTACCGGGGCGACAAGCCCGCCGGCGCCGAGCACAGCGACCTCAAGCGGGATCGGGACGGCCATCAGGCCGGCGCGGCGCGACCGCTGAGCCACCGGTGGCGGGATACCCTCAGCCGGATCGCTTACACCCTGCGGCTGGTCATGCACATTCTGCCCGATCCGGTCGCAAGGCGGCAGAAGCGGCGACAGGTGCCGTTCGCCGGCGACCTCTAGCGCCTATTTGCCGCTGCGCTTGATGCTCTTGATCTGCAGCGGCGGCAGGCCCGACTTCTCGGCAATGGCCTGGTCCTGCTCCATGATGGCGGTGCGGGCCGCATCGTCGCCGTCGAGGCCGCCAAGCAGGCTGGCATCCACCTTGCGGTTGGAACGCTGGCTGCCATCCTCATAGATCACGTCGAACAGCACGAACTCGGTGCGTGCGGTGGGTTTCTTGGCCATTCCTGGAACTCCTGTTGGCGGCGCTGACGCGCACACGGCACTCGCACGGGCACGACGCTGCAGCGTCCCCGCGAGGCCACGATGGTTGCGTGAGGCAGTCGACTTAGGGGCGGTAGATGCCCTCGCCCTGCTCATCGATGATCTGCCGGCCCTTGGCCAGCGCGAAGCTGACCACGTCCTCCTTGGAGGAGAAGCGGTCGGCGCGCACAAACTTGTAGCTCTTGAGTTCGCCGTCGATCTCTTTCTCGATCAACCCGGCCAACTGGTACTCGCTCCCCACCGGCATGATCAGCGACTTGACGGTGAAACCCTTGTAGGCCTCCTCCGCCACCACCGCCGGCTCGATCGACTTGCCCGCCGAGCCGCCGCTGCCACCGCCGAAAAGATTCTTCCAGAAAGACATGCGCTCGCCTCTGCCTCGTTCGTTGGCACAGGCTTTAGTCTCGCAAGGCGCCTTTGTCCACTTTACTGGGGATCCGGGGCCCGCGATCGGCGGGCATGGCCGCCGCGCCCTCCTCCATCCCCGCGTGTCGCAATAAATTGAACCACGTTCATTATTATCTTGAACGTCGTTCAGAAATACGGCATGCCTATCCATGAACGGTGTTCAATATCCGTTTCGGGGTCGCGTCGCGACCTCGGACCCGTGAAGGAGATGTGTCATGTCGGCGCCTGCGTTGCCCTGGTCGAATACACCTCGCATAACTCTCAATCTCACCCGCCTGGTGGCCGAAAGCCGGATCACCATCGATGAAGCCGAGATGCTGCTCGGGCTCGCTGAAAGCTCGCGCCTGCGCCGGATCATCGTGAACGTGCTGCTGATCTTGGGCGCCCTCATGGTCGTGGGCGGCGTCCTGGCCCTGAAGCCCACGCTCGAAACCGGGCTCGCCCTGGCACTGGCCAGCCTGGGCACCGGTACCGCGTTGTTCGCCAAGGGCCGCCGGGAATGGGGACTGCTCGGGCGCGCCCTCATCCACATGGGCCTGCTCGGCCTCAGCGGCTGGATCACCATGCAGTTCTGGAGCTTGCCCCAACCGTGGCCGCACCTGATGTGGCCCGCGATTGCGCTGCTGCTGGCCGCCGGTGCCATCGGCTATCGCGACTCGCTGCTGGCGGCCCTTGCCGCGATCGCCATTGGCTACGTGCTCGGCGGTTCCACTCGCTACTGGCACGCCTCGTACGCACTGATCGTCGAGGAGCCGGTCCTCAGCATCGCAGCCTTCTCGCTGCTTGGGGCGCTGGCGTTCTGGTTCCGCAATCGCCTTCCCCTCGCCTACCAGCAGCCGGCCACGGTGTTCTGGCGTACCAGCTTCATCCTCGGCAATTTCGCGTTCCTGGTCGGCACCCTGTGGGGCGACTACATCCTCGATGGCTGGCTGTCGCCCTACTACTCGACCTATTCCGCTGACGCCTATCGCGCCTACGAAGCCTGGCGTGCCCTGGCTCTCCACGTTCCGAGCACAGCCTTCGTGCTGGCCTGGCCGGCAGCCTTGTTCGCGGCGATCGCGGTCGGCGCAAAGACCCGCCAGCTCTTTCTCGTCAACACGTCGCTCGTCTTCCTGGGCATCCACTTCTACACCCAGTTGCACGAAGTGATGGTCTGGTCCCCCGTCGGACTGGTCGTCGGCGGCCTGCTTACCGTCGCCCTTGCTCTCGTTCTGGTGCGGGCCAATCTCGATGGCTTGAAGCGGCTTTGGCAACGCTGGCGTCGCCCAGCCTGAGCCCGGCGCATGAAATGCAAAAGACCCGGGCCAGGAACCCGGGTCTTTCACTTTTGCTATGCTGACCGGCTCAGTTGTCGAGGAAGCTGCGCAGCTTCCGGCTGCGGCTCGGGTGCTTCAGCTTGCGGAGCGCCTTGGCCTCGATCTGGCGGATACGCTCGCGCGTAACGCTGAACTGCTGGCCGACTTCCTCGAGCGTGTGGTCGGTGTTCATGCCGATACCGAAGCGCATGCGCAGCACGCGCTCTTCGCGCGGCGTCAGCGAGGCCAGCACGCGGGTGGTGGTCTCACGCAGGTTCGACTGGATCGCCGCATCGATCGGCTGGATGGCGTTCACATCCGGGATGAAATCGCCGAGGTTCGAATCCTCTTCGTCGCCGATCGGCGTCTCCAGGCTGATCGGCTCCTTGGCGATCTTGAGGACCTTGCGGACCTTGTCGAGCGGCATCTGCAGCTTTTCGCTCAGCTCTTCCGGGGTCGGCTCGCGGCCGATCTCGTGCAGCATCTGGCGCGAGGTGCGGACGATCTTGTTGATCGTTTCGATCATGTGCACCGGAATACGGATGGTGCGGGCCTGGTCGGCGATCGAGCGGGTGATGGCCTGGCGGATCCACCAGGTGGCATAGGTCGAGAACTTGTAGCCGCGGCGGTACTCGAACTTGTCGACCGCCTTCATCAGGCCGATATTGCCTTCCTGGATCAGGTCGAGGAACTGCAGGCCGCGGTTGGTGTATTTCTTGGCGATCGAGATCACCAGGCGAAGGTTGGCTTCC
>JAEUMC010000862.1 GCA_016793415.1 Devosia sp.
AAAGGGTCCCGACGGTCATCGACGAAACTGCGGAACTGTTCGACGAGGTCCTGATCAATGGCGGTCAGCGCGGCTTGCTGGTCGGGCTGAAGCCGGCCGACGCGGCGCGGGTGACCGAGGCCAAGCTGGTCGACCTCGCCGCCGAATAGCCTCCGCTGCGGAACCGTCTTGCCGTCCCGGCAGTTGCTGCCGGATGACCGATCCGACTGAACGCATTGCGCCAGCCGGCCTCCACTTTGGGCCGCTCGGTGCCAACTGGGTGCATCTGTGCATCGACATGCAGCGCATGTTCGCCGAACCGACCGAGTGGCACGCGCCCTGGGTGGGGCGGGTGCTGCCTGAAGTGGTGCAACTGGTCGAGATGGGGCCTGAACGTACGGTGTTCACGCGCTTCATTCCGCCCCGTTCAGCCGACGAGGTCGGTGGCACCTGGCGCCGCTACTATCGGCGCTGGGCCGCAATGACCGGCGAGCAACTCGATCACGCCATGCTCGAACTGATCCCGGCCCTGGCGCTGCACGTGCCGCCCGCCCGTGTGTTCGACAAGCCGATCTACAGCCCCTGGCTTGGCAGCCGGCTGCATGGCGACCTGATGGCGGCTGGCGTCGATACGGTGGTGATTTCCGGTGCGGAGACCGAAGTCTGCGTCATGGCCGCCGTCATCGGCGCCATCGACCTCGGCTACCGCGTCATCATTGCGACCGATGCCATCTGTTCGTCCGCTGACTCCACCCACGACGCCATGGGGCACATCTACGACAGCCGCTTCGGCATGCAGGTGGAGACAGCCGAAGTGGTCGAGATTGTGGAGGCGCGGCGGCGATAGGGTGGCTTTCCACGCTGTCATCCACGTCGCTAACCACTCGTTAAGCTGTTGGCTCAAATGCGATTGATCGGCTGCCTCGGGTGGTGAACCTCAGGGCTCGGTAACTGCCTCTCACCGCTGACCCTCGCCATGTCCACCGCCGACCGCCTCGACGGGGCCGGACCCTTGCGTCCTGCCTCAACTCATCCTGAAATCATCGTCCACGGCACGGCCCGCATTCACAACCGGATCACCCGCGGCCGCATTGCCATTGTCGCGGCGCTTCTGGTGGCGGGGTTCCTGCTGATCGGCGGCCGGCTGGTGCAACTGGCGCAGGAGCGGGTCGACGACGCCATCGAGGGGGTGACGCGTGACGTGATCCAGGCGTCGCGGCCGCCGATCGTCGATCGCAACGGCATTGCCATTGCCATCGATATCCGCGTCCCATCGCTCTACGCCGAGCCGCGTCGTATCGTCGATGTGGCAAGCACCGCTGCCCAGTTGCGCACCGTGCTGCCCGACCTCGACGAGGCCTGGCTGCGCCAGCGGCTGACCGGCGACAAAGGCTTCGTGTGGCTTAAGCGCGAGCTGACCCCGGCCATCGAAGACCGGGTGATGGCGCTCGGCCTGCCCGGCATCGATTTCATCGAGGAAAGCAAGCGCTTCTACCCAGCCGGATCGGAGCTCGCCCACGTCATCGGCAGCGTCAACGTCGACAACCAGGGTATCGCCGGCATGGAGCTGGCGATCGACCGTGATGAGCTTGCCGTGCTGCAGGAAGTCGGGCTGGCGCGGGGCGCCGAACTCGAGCCCAAGGTGCTGTCGATCGACACCCGCGTGCAATACGTCATGCGCAACGAGCTGCTTGCCGCGCTCGCCCGCTTTCGCGCCATCGCCGCCGCTGGAGCGATCATCAATGTGCGGACCGGCGAGATCATCGCCATGGCCTCGCTGCCGGATTTCGACCCTAACGAGCCGGCAACCGCACTCAAGCCTGACAGCTTCAACCGCATCACCAATGGCACGTTCGAACTGGGCTCGACCTTCAAGACCATCACCATCGCCGCCGCGCTCGACAGCGGCGCCGTCGCCATCGACGACATGATCGACGCGCGGGAAGGGGTCCGCTTCGGCCGTTTTGTGCTCGATCACGGCCGTCACGAGATCATGTCGGTTTCGGATGTCTTCCGCTATTCCGATAATATCGGCACCATCCGGATCATGGAGCGGATGGGCAAGGAACGGCTCAGGGCTTTCCTGGGCGTCGCCGGCTTCGACCAGCGCTCGGCGATCCAGCTGCCCGAGCGGGCAGCCCCTCGCGTGCCTGAAAGCTTCTCCGATGTCGGCGCCGCCACCGCTTCCTACGGCTACGGTTTCGCCGCGACGCCGATGCACATGCTTACCGCGGTGGCAGCGCTGATGAACAAGGGCAAGCTCGTGCCGCCGACGCTGTTCCGCCGCAGCGCGGCGGAAGCCGAGCAACTGGCGCGCCCGATCGTCAGCCCACGGACCAGCGAGCAGATGATGTACCTGTTCCGCATGAACGCGCTGCTCGGCTCCGGC
>JAEUMC010000864.1 GCA_016793415.1 Devosia sp.
CATCACCCTGCGCGGGGTCCGAAGCGCGCATACTTCGATGACGCGGCGGCGCATCAACGTGGTCATCACTATCCTCGTAGCGGGCTTCGTGATCATCGCGGGGCGCCTGCTTCAACTGGGCGCCGAAGTGCGCGAGATCTCGATCGAAGGACGCCAGGTCGATGCCATCGAGGCATCGCGACCGGCAATCGTCGACCGCAACGGGCTTGAAATGGCGGTCGACGTGCGTGTGCCCTCGCTCTATGCCGAGCCGCGGCGGATCATCGACGTTGCCGAGGCGGCTAGGGCGTTGCGCAGCGTATTGCCCGATCTCGACCAGCGCTGGCTGGAAGCGCGGCTGACCGGTGAGCGCGGCTTCGTCTGGATCAAGCGCGAGCTCTCCCCAAAGCTGGGGGACGAGATCATGAAGCTGGGCCTGCCGGGTATCGGCTTTCTCACCGAGAGCCGCCGCTTCTATCCTTCAGGGGGCGAGTCCGCCCATATCCTGGGCGGCGTCAATATCGACAACCAGGGTATTGCCGGCATCGAGAGCAGCATCGATTCGAGTGGCATCGCCGAGTTGCAGAACGTTGGCCTCGCGCGCGATCAGGCGCTCGCGCCGGTCAGGCTGACCGTCGACATGCGCGTGCAGCACGCCATGTATGCCGAGCTCAAGGATGCGCTGGCGCGGTACCAGTCGATCGCCACGGCGGGAGTCCTGCTCGACGCGCGGACCGGCGAAATCCTTGCCATGGCGTCGTTGCCGGATTTTGATCCTAACCAGCCGGCGACGGCCCTGCTCGAGGGCCGCTACAACCGCATCACGGCAGCCAATTTCGAGCTCGGGTCGGTGGTCAAGACCGTGTCGTTCGCCGCTGCGCTCGACGCCGGGGCGGTCAGTCTGCTCGACCGGTTCGACTCGAGCCAGGCGGTCCGCTTCGGGCGGTTCGCCATCACCGACTATCGCGGGCAGAACCGGGTGCTGACGGTGCCTGAAATCTTCCGCTACTCGTCCAACACCGGCACCATCCAGATGGTCCAGCAACTGGGCAAGAACAACTATCGCGCCTTTTTCAGCCGGCTCGGTTTCGATCGGCCGATCATCACCGAACTGCCCGAGATGACGCCACCGAAAGTGCCGGCGCAATTCTCCGAAGTGGTGGCGGCGACCGCTTCGTTCGGGCACGGCTTCTCCATCTCCCCGCTGCACATGGCGCGGGCGCTTGCTGCCTTCGTCAATGGCGGCAACCTGATCGACCCGACCTTCTACCCGCGCACCGAGAGCCAGGCGCTCGCATCGTCGCGGCGCGTGATCAGCGCGGCGACCAGCGAGCGGCTGCGCTACCTGCTGCGCCTAAACGCCACGAGCGGGTCGGGCACCCGCATGAACAGGCTGGCCGACGGCTATCGCGTCGGGGGCAAGACAGGGACGGCCGAGAAGGTGATCGACGGGCGTTACGGCACCGGCAAGAACCTCAACGTCTTCGTCACCGCGTTTCCGATGGAGAAGCCGCGCTATGTGATGCTGGTGATGGTCGACGAGGCCGAGCCGGAGAACGCGCAGTCGGGCAATACCGCCGGCTGGAATGCCGGCGAAGTCTCGGGCCGCATCATTGCCCGGGTTGCTCCGATGCTTGGCATCGGGCCCAGCCCGTCTGAGCCGCTCGTCGCGCTGACGCCGCCTGAACTGCGCCAGATCGATACGGTGCTGACGGCCAATGCGCCGACCCAGGCGGGTGATCTGAGATGATCGACGTGTTGCACAAGTTCCGCTGGCTGCTGGCGTCGGGGGTGCTTCTCGCCGTCGCCGCCTGCGCCCGCGGCGACGGCCTGTACGGTCCGATCAAGGGCGACAGCCGTCCACATAGCGGCGTCGACCGGGCCAGGACCATGCCGATCCAGGGGATCGACGTCGCCCGCTACCAGGAGAATGTCGACTTCGCGGCGGCGCAACGGGACGGCATCAGTTTCGTGTTCATGAAGGCGACCCAAGGAAAGGACTATATCGATCCCAATTTCGCGGCGAACTGGGAGCGTGCACGCGTGGCCGGCATGCCGCGCGGAGCGTACCACTTCATGAACTGGTGTTCGCCGGCGGCTGAGCAGGCCGCGTGGTTCGCCGCCATGGTGCCGCCCGATCCCTATGCCCTGCCCCCGGTACTCGATCTCGAATGGCAGAACGGTTCGAGCTGCCGCCCGAACAAGAACCGGGACGAGACGCTGGCCAAGGTGCGCACGATGCTCGAGGCGATGGAGCGTCATAGCGGCAAGCTGCCGATCATCTACACCGATATCAATTTCCACCGCGACATCCTTGCCGGGGAGTCGCTTCCCAACACCTTCTGGCT
>JAEUMC010000887.1 GCA_016793415.1 Devosia sp.
GCGCCGGCCCATCTCGTAGCGGTTCACTTTCACGGTGGTCAGCGGCGGATAGAGCTGCGCCGCGAGGTCCATGTCGCCGTAGCCGGCGATGCCGATCCGGCCGGGGATGGCCCAGCCGCGCCGGTGGCATTCCTGCACCGCGCCGATCGCCAGCGTATCGGAGGAAAAGAAGATCGCGTCGATGTCGGCGTGCCGGTCGGTGAGTGTCGCCAACGCCTGCGCTCCGCCTGCGGCAGTGATCGGTACCTCAACCTCCATCGAGGCATGGTTCTCGATGCCGAGCTCGCCGAGCGCCGCGTGGTAGCCGGTGCGCCGCTGCTGCAAGCGGTCATTGCCGTGGATCGGTGTCGAGACGAACCCGATGCGCTTATAGCCCTTGGCAGCAAGGTGCATGGTCATGGCGTAGGCGGTCTCGAAGTTCGATACGCCCACCACCATGTCGATCGGCTGCCGCCCCTTGATCTCGGAAATCTCCACCACCGGCGCGCCGCTCGACACCAGCAACTGCCGCGCCACCTCGCTTTGCACGAAGCTTTGGAGGATCATCCCGGCGGGTCGCCAGCCGAGCAGTGTGCGGATCGAGGCTTCCTCGGCCTCGCTGGTGAACTCGCCCTGCACCAGCAGCATCGAATAGCCGCCGGATTGGCATTCGTCCGACATGCCCTGCACCTGCTCGGCGATGCCCGAGTTGATCAGCGGCGGCACCACGGTGCCGATGATCCGGCCATTGCCCTTCATGCTCGAGGCCAGCCGGTTGGGCACGAACCCCGCCGCTTCGATGGCTTCCAGCACCTTGGCACGGGTGGCCGGGGCGACCATGTCGGGGTTGGAGAGGACGCGCGACACAGTCATCGGCGCAACGCCGACCCGCTTGGCGATCTCTCGAACTCCCAACCGCTCCAACGGCTTCCTGTCACCGCCGTCTTCTGACCTGGCCATGCGGCCTCCCCCGGAAAATCGCGCGGAATCATAGTCGTCCCAGGCGTTTCGCACCAGCTTTGGTTCCGGTACCATTTCCTTTGACGTTACCGAATGGTTCCGGTACCATTCGGGCAGTTGAACAGGGTTGCGAGAAACTGGTCAGACCACTGCACGATAGGTCTTGACACTTATAATAGTATAATAGCTTGATGAGGGCGTGGCGAAACGCTGACCGGATTTCCGCAACAGCGCCGCCGCATCAGGGAGGACGACTCATGAACAGCGCGGCGCCAGCCACGACCGAAGACACCAGCACGCCGTCGCTGCGCAACCGGCTGATCGGCTTTATTGCCATCGGCGAGGTCGGGGTCATCGCGGCGCTGCTGCTGCTGGTGGCCTTCTTCTACTTCCTGCAGCCGGCCTTCCTGTCCGAGCGCAACATCCGCGCCATCCTGAACGTGGTGTCGTTTGTCGGCATCATCGCCATCGGCCAGACCATCCTGCTGGTGGCCGGCGAGTTCGACCTGTCGGTCGGCTCGGTCGCCGGCGTTTCGGCGGTGATCGCGGCGCAACTGATGACGGCGCTCGCCTGGCCAGTCCCGCTCGCCATCCTCGGCGGCATGGGCGTCGGCGCCTTCATCGGGCTGATCAACGGCATCATCGTCGTCAAATTCAGGATACCGGCCTTCATCCAGACCCTGGGCATGCTGTTTATCGGGCAGGGGCTGATCCAGCTCGTCACCGGCGGCTATCCGGTCTATCCGCTGCCCAAGGAAGTCTCCGATTTCGGCATGAGCACCTTTGCCTTCGGTCTGGGCTGGAGCTTTGCCTTCTTCATCGTCGCCGCCATCGTCGCCGATTTCGTGCTGCGCCGCACCGTGCTTGGCCGCAACCTCTATGCCACCGGCGGCAACCCCGAAGTGGCGCGCCTCGTCGGTATCAACACCACCATCTACAAGATCGGGGCCTTCATCACCGTCGGCGCGCTCTCGGCCGTCGCCGGCATGTTCGTGATGGCCGACCTGCAATCGGGCACCACCTCGATCGGCTCGGGCTGGGAGCTCATCGTCATCGCCGGCGTGGTGGTCGGCGGCGTGAGTCTCTTCGGCGGCGCCGGCACCATTGCTGGCGGTGTCGTCGGCATCCTGATGCTCAAGGTGGTGCAGTCGGGGCTGGTGGTCATCGGCGTCAACTCCAACTGGCAGCAGATCGCCGTGGGCGTGATCATGGTGCTGGCGGTCGGCCTCGACATCCTGCGCCGCCGCTACTTCACCGTCGGCGCCGGCGCCAAAACCGCTGCCGCCAAGAAATCATCCAGCAAGACATCCGACGCCTGAGGGCGACGCACAGCCGTTCAACGCCACGCGAAAACTCGCGGGCAAATGGAGGAGAGGAACCATGAACATCTCGAAGCGCACTTTGGTGAAAGGCCTGCTCGGCGCCGCGGCGCTGGTCGCCGGTCTCGGCACCGCCGGCGCCAGCTATGCCCAGGACGTCAACCTGCTCTGGGTGCAGGCGATGAAGGATCACCCGGTGCATCGGCTGATGCAGGCGGGCTTCCTCGATAAGTGCAAGGAGCTCGGCTACACCTGCGAAGTGGTGGGCGATCCCTCGGCCACCAACTGGGATATCCCGGCCACCCTGCCGCTCGCCGAAGCCGCGCTGTCCCGCACCAAGTTCAACGCGGTCGGCGTCTATGGTCCTGATCCGGCGATCTATTCCTACATCACCAAGCTGGCCAAGGAAGGCCTGCCGGTCGTCACCTGGCACGTGCTGCCGCCCGAAGGTTCGGTCGAAGGCCTGAAGGCCGCCGCCGCACAGGATATCGCCGCCGCCGGCACCAACGCCGCCATCGCCATCGGCGACAAGCTCGGCGGCAAGGGCACGGTTGCCCTGACCCAGGGCGCCTCCAACGACACCGAGAACGCCATGTCGGATGCCTTCCGCAAGACCATTGCGGAAAAGTACCCCGACATCAAAGTGCTCGAGACCCAGATGGAAGGGTTTGAACCCTCCGCTGCCGAGGGCAAGGCCATCGCCATCCTCCAGGGCAATCCGGATGTCACGGCTGCCTTCGGCACCACCGGCAACTCGATCCAGACCTGGTCGGGCGCGGCCCGCAAGGCCGGCCGCGACGTGGTGATCATCGGCATGGACTACATTCGGCAGAACCTCGACCTGGTGAAGTCCGGCGCCGCCTACGGCATCGTGGCGCAGCCGCTCTATGAGGAAAGCGCCAAGGTCGCCGAACTGCTCGGCGCCTTGGCCAAGGGCGAGACGGTCCAATACATGAACGTGCTGCCTTCGAAGGTTATCACCGCCGCCGACCTCGATCCCTACTACGCCATGCTCGAAAGCGCCGGCCAGTAAGCCGGCTCTCCCGCCGCGCCGGTCTCCCCTGACCCGGAGGCCGGCGCGGATCTCTCAAATTCGAGGCGCCTATGGACCCGATCTTCTCCGCCCGCGGTATCGTCAAGGCCTTCGCCGGCGTGCAGGCGCTGCGCGGTGTCGATTTCAACGTCCTGCCTGGCGAGATCCACGCGCTGCTCGGCCAGAACGGCGCCGGCAAGTCGACGCTGGTGAAGATCCTCAACGGCGTCCACCCCGCTGGCTCCTACTCCGGCGAGATCACCCTTGCCGGCGAGACGGTCAGCTTTGCGTCGCCGGCTGCGGCGCGCGCCGCCGGCGTCGGCTATGTGCCGCAGGAGATCGAGGTGCTGGAGCAGCTCTCGGTCGCCGAGAACGTCTTTGCCGGCCATACCGGTCTGGGCGAAGGCGTGTTGATCCATCGGCACAAACTCGAGGCGCGCACCCGCGCCATCCTCGACGATCTCGGCCTTACCATCGACCCAAAAGCCATCGTCGCCTCGCTGACCTCGGCCCAGCGCCATCTGGTGATGATCGCCCGTGCCCTGGCGCTGAAGCCGCGGGTATTGATGCTCGACGAGCCCACCGCTTCGCTCTCCGGTACCGAAGTCGAAGCGCTGCTCGAAGTGCTGCGCCGGCTGAAGCGGCAGGGCGTCACCATGATCTACATCACTCACCGGCTGCCCGAGGTGCTGGAGGTCTGCGATCGCGCCACCGTGCTGCGCGACGGGCGGGTTGCCGCTGAACTCGGCCGCGACGCCTTCGAGGAAGAACGCTTCATCTTCGCCATGTCGGGCCAGCGGCTGCAGAAGCTCTTCCCCGCACACGAGGCGCCGGTCGGCGCTCGCCCCATGCTGAGCGTCGAGCATCTCAACGTCGCCGGTAAACCGGGTGCCATTTACGGCGCCCGCGATGTCAGCTTCTCGGTGGCTGCGGGCGAGATCGTCGGCCTCGCCGGCCTGCTGGGTTCGGGCCGGAGCGAAATCCTGCATGGCATTTTCGGCCGCGTCCCGGCCGACGGCGCAGTGCGGGTCGATGGCCAGCCCATCGCGATCCGTTCCCCGCGCGACGCGCGCGATGCCGGCATTGCGCTCCTCACCGAAGACCGGAAGCGCGACGGGCTGCTGTTCAATCTGCCGGTTGGCGCCAATATCACCATCGGCAACCTCGACCCCCTCTCGGCGCGCGGCATGGTGCGCGGCGATCGTGAGCGCAGCGCCATCCTTGAGGCGATGCGCCAGCTCAACGTCAAGGCATCCTCGCCGCAGGCTTCGGTGGCGCATCTCTCGGGCGGCAACCAGCAGAAGCTGCTGTTCGCCCGCGTCCTGATGCGCGCCCCAAAAGTGCTGCTGCTCGACGAGCCGACCAAGGGCGTCGACGCGGCGACTCGCCAGGAGATCTATCGGCTGGTGGTCGAGCTTGCCAACAAGGGCGTGGCGTTGGTCGTCGTCTCGTCCGAGCTCGAGGAAGTCCTCGGCCTTTGCGATCGGTGTTTGACCATTGCCGACGGTCGCATCGTTGACGAGTTCAAGCGCGGCGAGGGCGGTGAAGATCGCGTGCTGCGCGCCGTGGCGGCAGCTCAGGCGGAGACGGTGCGGGCGGCGTCTTAACGCAGAAACCGGCGCGGGCTGACCCCCACTCCTG
>JAEUMC010000932.1 GCA_016793415.1 Devosia sp.
GGCTCGACATTCTCCGCCCAGTCGGCGAGCGTCACGTTGAAGATCTTCGGCCGGTCGGAGGCGAGCGGGATCTTGTAGGTCGAGGGCGCATGCGTGCGCAGCCGGCCCTTCTCGTCCCACCACAGTTCTTCCGTGGTGAGCCAGCCCATGCCCTGCACGAAGGCGCCTTCCACCTGCCCGAGATCGATGGCCGGGTTCAGCGATCGGCCGGTCTCGTGCAGTATGTCGGTGCGCTCGACCACATATTCGCCGGTCAGCGTGTCGATGGTCACCTCCGACGCCGCCGCGCCATAGGCGAAATAATAGAACGGGTGGCCGCGCCCGGTGCTGCGGTCCCAGTGAATCTTCGGCGTCTTGTAGAAGCCCGAGGCACTCAGCTGCACCCGGCTCATCCAGCACGAGGTGGCGAGCTCGTCGAACGACAGCATCTGCTGGCCGACCCGGATGCTGCCGAACTCCCAGTGCACGTCCGAGGGCTCGACCTTGTGGGCCGCTGCCGCATGCGCAGTCATCCGCGCCTTGATCTGGTTGGCCGCGTCGAGCGCTGCCATGCCGTTGAGATCGGTGCCCGATGAAGCAGCCGTCGCCGAGGTATTGGGGACCTTGCCGGTATTGCTGGCGGTGATCTGCACCCGTTCGACCGGCACGCCGAACGCATCGGCCACCACCTGCATCACCTTGATATGCAGCCCCTGCCCCATCTCGGTGCCGCCATGGCTCAGATGGATCGAGCCGTCGCGATAGACATGCACCAGCGCGCCGGCCTGGTTGTGCCAGGTGGCGGTGAACGAGATGCCGAACTTCACCGGCACCATGGCGATGCCCTTCTTCAAGACCTTGCTGGTCTTGTTGAATTCGACAATGGCGGCGCGGCGCGCCTGGTAGTCCGAGCTCTCTTCGAGATCGGCGATCACCCGCTGGATGACATTGTCCTCCACCACCTGGTGGTAGGGCGTGATGTTGTTGCTGTCGGTGCCGTAGAAATTGGCCTTGCGGATCTCGAGGGGGTCCTTGCCCAGCGCATAGGCGATATCCTCGATCCAGCGCTCGGCCGCGATGATCCCCTGCGGGCCGCCGAAACCACGGAACGCCGTGTTCGACACCGTGTTGGTGAACAGCGGCAGCGAGTTCACCCGCACCGTCGGGTACCAATAGGCGTTGTCGCAGTGGAACAGCGCCCGATCGGTCACCGGGCCGGAGAGGTCGGCCGAATAGCCCGAGCGCGCCGCATAGGTGGCGGTCACCGCCTGGATCTTGCCGTCGGAATTGTAGCCGACATCGTAATCGACCACGAAGTCGTGGCGCTTGCCGGTGATCTGGAAATCGTCGTCGCGATCGGGGCGGATCTTCACCGCCTTGTTGAACTTCTTCGCCGCCACGGCGGCGACCACCGCGAACAGGTTGCCCTGGGTTTCCTTGCCGCCGAAACCGCCGCCCATGCGGCGCATGTTCACCGTCACCGCGGCGTGCGGCACGCCGAGCACCTGCGCCACCATCACCTGGATTTCGGTCGGGTGCTGACTCGACACCTGCAGCGTGATCTCGTCGTCCTCGCCGGGGATGGCAAGCGCCGCCTGGCTTTCGAGGTAGAAATGCTCCTGCCCGCCGATCCGCACCCGGCCCTTCGCCCGATGCTGCGAGGCGGCAAAGCCGGCCTCGACATCGCCGCGCTCGAGCTTCAACGGTTCGGTGACCAGCTTGCCGCCCGCCGCCACCGCCGCATCGACGTCGGCGACATGCGGCAGGTCGCGATACTCGATCTTCGCCAGCTTCGCCGCCCGCCGCGCCGCCTCGCGCGTCTGACCGATCACCGCGAACAGCGGCTGGCCCCAGGTGACCACGCGCGTCGTGGCGAACACCGGCTCGTCATGCTTATGCACCGAGCTCACGTCGTTCTCGGCCGGGATATCCTCCGCCGTCAGCACCCCGATGACGCCGGGAGCGGTGCGCACCGCATCGAGGTTCATCGCGACGATGTCGGCATGCGGCTTGGTCGAGAGCCCCAGATAGGCGTGCAGCGTGCCCTCGGGCTCGACCAGGTCGTCGATGTAGTCGGCACGGCCGGCCACCTGCTTGATGGCCGAGTCGTGCTTCACCGAGACATGCAGCGGCGATGTAGTGATCGGGGATTGCTTGTTCATGCCACCTCCCTCGTCAGCCGCTCGCCCTCGCCGGTGGTCTCGAGGAAAAAGCGGCGGAGCAGGTTCTGCGCCGCCAGCAGCCGATACTCGGCCGAGGCGCGCATGTCGGTGAGCGGCTGGTAATCCTCGGCAAAGGCCGGGATGGCCGCTTCGACGCTCGCGACGTTCCAGGCTTTGCCGACGAGTGCTGCTTCCACTGCCCTGGCCCGCTTCGGCGTCGCCGCCATGCCGCCATAGGCGATGGTGATCGCAGCCACCTTGCCGCCCTCGAGCTTCAGCCGGAACGCGCCGCACAGCGCCGAAATATCCTCGTCCTTGCGCTTGGTGATCTTGTAGCAGGCGAACTCCTCGCCCGCCGGCAGCGACGGGATGGTGACGCTCTCGACGAATTCGCCGGGCTGCCGGTCCTGCTTGCCATAGGCGATGAAGAAATCCTCGAGCTTCACCTCGCGGCGGACATCACCCTTCCTGAGCGTGATCGAAGCGCCCAGCGCCAGCAGTGGCGGCGGCGTGTCGCCGATCGGCGAGCCATTGGCGATATTGGCCCCGATGGTACCCATGTTGCGCACCTGCTGGCCGCCAATGCGCATCCAGAGTTCACTGAGCTGCGGGAAGCGCGCGGTCACCGCCGCGGTGGCATCGGTATAGGTCACCCCTGCCCCGAGCCGCAGCGCCCCATCCGTCACCTCGATGCCATGCAGTTCCGGCACATCGCCGATGAAGATCATCGGCCCGATATCGCGCATGAACTTGGTGACCCAGAGGCCGACATCGGTGGCGCCGGAAACCAGGGTACCGGTCGGATTTGCGGCATAGACCTCGCCCAGATCGTCGGCCGAAGCCGGGACGATGATCCGGTCCTTGCCCTCGCCGATCTCCACCCGGCGACCGTCACGCAGCTTTTCAAGCCGTGCCTTGATGGTCTGCCGCTCGACCACCAGCGGGTCGGCCACCACCTTGCCATAAGCCGAGATCGACCGGCCGGCCTTGATGATCGGCGAATAGCCGGTGCAGCGGCAGAGGTTCCCCTGCAGCGCCACCTCGATATCGTTCACCGAGGGGTCGGCATTCTGCATCCACATGCCATAGAGCGACATCACGATGCCCGGCGTGCAGAAGCCGCACTGGCTGCCATGATGCTCGACCATCGCCTGCTGCACCGGGTGCAGCGGTCCGTTGGCAGCCGACAGATGCTCGACCGTCACCACATGCGTTGCATCAAGCGATCCGACGAAGCAGATGCAGGCATTGACGGATTCGTAGACCAGCTCGCCGGAGGTTACACGTCCGACCAGTACGGTGCAGGCGCCACAATCGCCCTCGGCACACCCCTCCTTCGAGCCGGTCATGCGCCGGTCGAGGCGGAGATAATCGAGCAGCGTACGGGTGGCGGAAATCTCGTCCAGCACGACGTCCTGGTCGTTGAGGATGAAGCGCAGCTGGCCCCTGATTTCGGTCATCAGCTTCCCCGGTAAGTCGAATATCCATACGGCGAGACGAGCAGCGGCACGTGGTAGTGCGCCGCCTCGCTCATCGTGAACCGGACCGGCACCGTGTCGAGGAACGGGTTTTCGAGTTCCACCCCGATCCGCTCGAAATACTGCCCCACATGGAAGATCAGTTCGTAGCTGCCCAGGTGGAAGCGGTCGCCTTCCAGCAGCGGTTGGTCCACCCGCCCATCGGCATTGGTGTGTCCGGACCAAATATGGTGCGTATGGTCGCCATGTACCATCAACAGATCCAGCCGCATGCCTGCGGCCGGTTTGCCATGTGTCGTATCGAGTACGTGCGTCGTCAGGCGTGCTGAACCCGCC
>JAEUMC010000942.1 GCA_016793415.1 Devosia sp.
CGCCGGTCGGCGAGCAGGAGAGTCCTGTCGTCGAGGATCTCGACGAAGCCGGCCGGATCGCCGCGCGGCGAGGCGTCGAGGCCGCCAGGACCTGAGGTGGCAAGAATGGCGAAGGGTGAAGCCTTGATCAGCGCCGCGTAGTGCGGGTGGAGATATGGCATCTCCTTGAGCTGCGCCCCGAGGCTCACTTCGCCATAGAGCGCCTCGAGGCTGGCGACGTCGCGGATGATGTGATCGGCCATCTCTATCCCCGGAAATGCGAAGGGCGCAGCTTTGCCGCGCCCCTCCACCAAGTGCTGCTTGCCCTCTGCCTTTAGTGGCTGAGGGTGACGCCCCAGCTGCCCCAGACGTAGATCGAGGCGAACAGGAACAGCCACACCACGTCAACGAAGTGCCAGTACCAGGCGGCGAATTCGAAGCCGAGATGATGCTCGGGAGTGAAGGAGTCGCGCATCGCGCGGATCAGGCAGACGATCAGGAAGATCGTACCGATCAGCACGTGGAAGCCATGGAAACCGGTCGCCATGAAGAAGGTGGCGCCATAGAGGTTGCCGGTGAACTGGAAGCCGGCCTCGGAATATTCGAGCGCCTGCACGCAGGTGAACAGCACGCCCAGCGCAATGGTGATGACCAGACCCCAGACGAGGCCACGCTTGTCGCGGTGCAGCAGCGCATGGTGCGCCCAGGTCACGGCGGTGCCCGAGGTCAGGAGGATCAGGGTGTTGAACAGCGGCAGGTGCCAGGGGCTGAACAGTTCGACGCCGGTCGGCGGCCAGGTGGTGCCCATGGCAGCGATACGGGCATACTGCTCGTGCGCTTCCTGGTTGAAGAAGCCGTCGAAATAGGCCCAGAACCAGGCAACGAAGAACATCACTTCGGAGGCGATGAACAGGATCATGCCGTAGCGGTGATGCATCATCACCACCGGGGTATGGTCGCCGGCCTTGCCTTCCTTGATGACGTCGCTCCACCACGCGTACATGGTGTAGAGCACGCCCACCAGACCGGCGAGCAGGATCCAGGGCGGGGTGATGTCGTGGAACCAGAGCACGGCGCCGACGGCCATGACGAAGGCCGAGACCGAGCCGACGAAGGGCCAGGGGCTGGGATTTACCAGGTGGTAGTCGTGGTTGGGCTTGGCGTGCGCAGCCATGGTCAGGTTCCCTCGCTCTTAACGGCGTAGAATGTATAGGACAGGGTAATGTCCCGGATGGTGTCGAGATCGCGGTTCTGGGCGATATCGGGGTCAACGAAGAAGACGATCGGCATCTCGACGGTCTCGCCGGGCTGCAACGTCTGCTCGGTGAAGCAGAAGCACTCGATCTTGTTGAAGTACATGCCGGTCTGCTCGGGCGTGACGTTGAAGATCGCCTGGCCGGTGACGGGCTTGTCGGACGAATTGTGAGCGGTGAAGACCACGGTCTCGACGTTGCCGATCTTGTCGGTAACCGGCTTGGCGGCGGTCACCGTCCAGGGCAGCGCGCCCTCGACGTTGGAATCGAAGCGCACGGTCATCTCACGGGCGATGACGCCCTTGAGGTTGCCTTCCGAGACCTGCGTGGTGCCACCGAAGCCCGTGACTTGGCAGAACAGCTGATAGAGCGGCACGGCGGCATAGGCAGCGCCGACCATCGCGGCGACCAGCACCAGGAGGGTGATCGCGACACGGCGGTTGCGGGGCGACGGGGTTTGCGGGAGCGAGGCGTCAGTCATCAGAGCGGCCGATCGAGCACGGCCGGCCCCATCTTCACGATGGTCAGGACGTAGACAATGATGACGAAAGCGGCGAGCGCCAGGCCGAGGGCCACCGAACGACGGCGGCGCCGGGCAGCGGCTTCGGCCTCTTCATCGCGCTTTACGGGTTCGACCATCAGAGCCATCCCAGCATGTTGGCTACGTGGTCGGTGATCAACGCCAGGAAGATCACGGCTAGATAGCTCAGAGAGTAGGTGAACAGCGCCCGGCCGGCCTTCTTCATTGCCACCGTCTCGGTGGTGCGGAAGAGCACCCAGGCAAACCACAGGAAACCGGCGCCGGTGACAACCGCCGCCGC
>JAEUMC010000045.1 GCA_016793415.1 Devosia sp.
GCGGATATGATTACGGATTCGGCATTCCGGTGGTGTTCCTGCATACCGGTCTCACAGACCGGCTAATTTGCTCCGAACAGATGCGCCAGCTGGCGGCCGAGGGTTATCACGTCATCAGCTACGACCTGCGCGTCTATGGCCAGACCGAGACGGCCGATGTGCCGTTCAATCACCTGGTCGATCTCGAAACGGTGCTCGATCGATTGAGCGTCCACGCGGCGATCCTGGTGGGCTCGTCGATGGGTGGCGCGCTGGCCATCGATTTTGCGCTCGAGCATCCGAACCGGACCATTGCGCTGGTGCTGATGGGCACCGGAGTGACCGGGGCCGAGGGCTATGAGGTCGATGAGGAGGTCGAGCAGCTCGAGGAGGCGTTCGAATACGCCAAAGAGCGGGGCAATATCAGCACCGCCAACCGCATCCAGGCGCATGAGTGGCTCGATGGGCCTTATGGCGAGGCCGGGCGGGTGACCGGGCCGGTGCGTGAGTTGTTCCTCGCCATGAACGAGATCCACCTCAATCATCCGCCGCTGCCGCAGGAAGAGCGGCCGGAGGCGGCGTTCCACAACCTCTCGGTGATCACCGCCCCGACCCTGCTGGTGGTGGGGGAGCTCGACTGTTCCGACATCATCGCCATTCACGAAGACCTCAGCGAGGAACTCGAGAACGCCTTCGCGGTGGTGCTCGAAGACACGGCGCACTTTCCCAACCTCGAGCGACCCGACCTGTTCGACCCGATCCTGTTCGAGTTCCTCGAAGCGGTGACCGGGCAGGGCGAGGACGACGAGGACGCGGGCGAGGACTGACGGGGCGGCCGGGACGGTAGTGCCCTCCAAGACCCCCTCTCTTGCAAAAACTAAGGCTTAGCCAAACGGCTAAACCTAAGATTTTGCTTTCTCCCCCGCCAAGGGGGAGATGATCGGTGGCTTCCATTTGCACCGGAGCATCAGTCGGGACTCTCCCCCTTGGCGGGGGAGAAAGCGAAAACTTGGGCTTAGCGGAGCTAAGTCCTTAGTTTTCGCAAGAGAGGGGGGCCTGGGAGCCACCGGAGTTTGCTCCTGCCCCTTATCCACTAGGCCATCCTCCCAAAACTGCGCCGGAACGCACTCGGGCTGACCCCGGTCCGCGTGCGGAAGTGATGGCGCAGCGTTTCCTGGCTGCGGAAACCCGAGGCTTCGGCGATGGCGTCGAGGCCGAAATCGGTGGTTTCCAGCAGTTCCTTCGTGCGTTCGACCCGTTCGGCGATCAACCAGGTGAGCGGGCTGAGACCCGTTGCGTCGTTGAAGTGTCTGATCAAGCTGCGCTCGGAAAGCCTTGCGAGTTCAGCCATCCGGGCGATGCTCCAGTCTTCGTTCAGGCGTTGCCGCAACGTATCGAGCAGCGGCCCGACGCGGCCGCGACGCTCCTTCGCCACCGGCCGAGCGACGAACTGCGCCTGGCCGCCGTCGCGATGCGCCGGCAGCACCAGGCGGCGGGCCACCATGTTGGCGACCTCAGCGCCGAAATCCTGGCGTACGATCGCAAGGCAGAGGTCGATGCCGGCGGCCGAGCCGGCGGCGGTGAGCAGGTTCCCGTCCTCCGAGTAGAGGATATCGGGCAGTACCTCGATCGATGGGAACTCCGAGCGCAGGATCTCGGCATAACGCCAATGGGTGGTGGCGCGACGACCCTCCAATAGGCCGGAGCGGGCCGGGACGAACACGCCGGAGCAGAGCGTCGCGATGCGGGCGCCGCGGGCGTGGGCGGCGCGCAGCGCTGCGATCAGCGGCTCGGGCACCGGCGTCATGGCGCCGCGCCAGCCAGGAACGACGATCAGCCCGGCCTGTTCGAGCCGGCCAAGATCGTGGTTGGCCGCGACGCTGATGCCGCCATTGGCGCGGTAGGGGCCGGGTTCGATGCCGACGATCTCATGGGTGTACCAATCGAGGTGCGCGAATTCGGGGCGCGAGAGGCCGAAGACTTCGACGGCGATGCCGAACTCGAACATGCAGAGCTGGTCGTAGGCGAGAATGGCGACGTGGCGGTTGGGCTGATCCATGATGGCGATATCTTACCGCATATTGGCATTCCCGCCACTCACTGGCGGCGCCAGTTTCCGGCAAGTTCTCGCCATTCCAATCGCTGAGGAGGCTTCAATGCCGAGCAACGTTGCCTTTACCCCCGCCGCCGCGTCCGCCGAGGCGCTGCAGCACTTCTCCCGCCGGTTGAGTTTCGAGACCGACTGCTGGGACGTCCATGATGCGCTGAGCCGCGACGTGGCCGATTTCGTGCTGCTCGATGTACGCAGCCCCGCGATGTACGCGCAGGGGCACGTGCCGGGGGCGCTGAACCTGCCGCATGGCAAGATCACCGCGCGCAAGATGGCGGAATGGCCGGAGGGTACGCTGTTCGTCACCTATTGCGCGGGGCCGCACTGCAACGGCGCCAACAAGGGGGCGCTGCGGCTCGCTGAACTCGGTCGACCGGTCAAGGAAATGATCGGTGGGGTGACCGGTTGGTTGGACGAGGGCTTTGAGTTGGCGACCGGCGAGGCAGTCGGCGACCCGGTCATCCGGCAAGCGGCAGAATAAGTTCCGCGATTGCTCAAATGAGCTTGCCAGCGGCGCAACTCCGACGACAAGCTCCGGCCCGAACCAATGTTTGGAAGGGCTCGAAGAATGAACCGGATACTGTTTGGCGCCGCCGCTGCCGCGGCGGTGCTCATCACGCCGGCGCTGGCGTGCGAAACCATCACCAGCGCCAAGGTGAAACTCAGCGCCTGCATCGACACGACGGCCTGGGCGACGCAGACGCCGTCCGGCGACCAGGAGTTTCTCTACTATTCCAGCGATGAGACGATCGGCTTTGCGGTGATCAACGAGAACGGCGCCTGGCCGGCCTCGCAGTTCCGCGAAGCCATCCTCAGCAATGCGGTGGCAGCAGCGCTCGATGCCAAGCCGGAGAACGTTTCGATCGTCGGCGAGCGGTTGGAGAATATCGGCGGCAAGGCCTGGAACGTCATCGAGTACCAGGTGCAGATCCCCGATGGGGCGCTGCTGTTCCAGAACTTCTACTACGTGCAGCCAGGTTTCGGCTCGAGCCAGTTCGTCTACTGGAGCGCGCCTGAAGGCGGCACGGCTACGGCATTCCGCGCCGGGCAGATGCTCTCGACGATCAAGTTCTCCGAATGAGGTGGGAGGGGCGGCCGTCCGGC
>JAEUMC010000048.1 GCA_016793415.1 Devosia sp.
CGACATCCCGAGGCTCCCTGTCGGGTGGCAACCCCGCCCGATGTGAGACAACTTGGCTATGCCGCAATTGTTCCGCGCCGGTTGCGGGCCTGAACGAACAAGGCCCCGGCAACAGCCGAGGCCTTGGTGGCGAGCGATGGGGGCGACACCGTCTCGCGAGATGAGACGGGGGAGGTCTCATCATCCGCACACGGCGGATTGCCAACATAATTCGCGAGCACGCAAAAGGTTGCATGCCGTGAGATCATCCCGATCGACGGGAAGACGGCGGCTGACATCGGGGGCAGGCGGTCGCCTTCCGCGGCCGGCGGGAAGCCGCTCGGTTCAAGCTTAGTTGAATAACGCGGACAAAACGCACCACTGTTTATGGTGCCAAGCTGAATAGTAAGTACTGGACTGCAAATGGTCGATCTTTCGACAGATCGCG
The DNA here is from genome assembly GCA_016793415.1 of Devosia sp. Classification (GTDB taxonomy): domain Bacteria; phylum Pseudomonadota; class Alphaproteobacteria; order Rhizobiales; family Devosiaceae; genus Devosia_A. The sequence continues at coordinate 428 of JAEUMC010000048.1, forward strand.
AAGCGCCCCGACCTCTCCTTCGGCTTAATATCAAGGGGTGGATGTGGGTGGCGTGCTTCGGCTTCGGAGCTGCCGCCTGGCTGGGCGTTATTGCCGCTGCGCTGAGCCTGATGTAAGCGCCGCCTGGCGCATGCGGCTCACCGCCGGACCCGGCCCTCACCGAACAGCGGGATGACGTTGCCGACGCGTTCGGCCGGTTGCGGGCGCGGCTCGAAGGCGCGGACCATGGTCATGGCCTGATGCTGCACGGCGGCAACGCGCTCGACTTCGACCAGACCGTCAATGGAGGCGAGCAATTGCTGCGGCGTCACCGGTTTTTCCAGCACCGCATCGATACCGGCGGCGAGCAGCGGCTTGTGGAAGGCGGCGGCGGCGCGGGTCAGCGCGACGATCTCGAAGGCGCTGCTGGCGAGCTTCACATGGTTGCGCAGCCCGCGGGCGATATCGATCGCCGGAGCGCCGGGCAGGTCGGTATCGAGCACCACCACATCGACCGGCGAAATGCGCAGGAACGTCGTCAGCATCTCGACGCTCGAAAAGCTGGCCACGCGATAGCCGCCATCCTGTTCGAGCGCGCGGCTGAGGATGGCCGCGAACGCCGGGTTCGCTGCCAGGATCGCCACTGCTTTGCTGTTGGACGTCGTCACGGGGTCCGGCTCCGGCTTGGGTTAATGTTTCCCTAACACGGAGACGGGAGCCGTCGAGCGGCGAACTGGCGGTATCCTTAACTGCACTCGCCTGATCCTGCCGTTAACCCCAGCTTAACCCAATCCTTGGGGCGAATCCGACGATCTGCTAATTGAAAGGCGTGGCGGCGGGCGGAACAAAGCCCAGCAATGCCAGCAATTTGAGGCGATTTGCTGTGGCTCAGACGGAAGCTGCCTATCAGGGTGTAGAACGGCGCAAGGCGCGTCGTGTGGTGGCCAACCAGGCGGCCTTGTGCACGGCGTTCGCGCTGTGCGAAGGCGCGCTCGCCGCGATGGTGATGCTGCTGCCGGCGCTGCTGTATCACGGTCTCGTCCTGCACGTGGCGGCGGCCGATATCCCGTTCGGGCTCTATGGCGCCTATTCGGCGGTGGTCGGCGTGCTCTACGGCGCGTTCTCGGCGGTCTCGGCCAACCAGTTCCTCGATCGGGCGCAGCCGCCGCACACCACGCTGGTGCAGAGCGTGCTGAGCTGGACCGGCGCCTTCGCCATCGCGCTGTTCGGCGCCTTCTTTTTCGGCATCGCCGACGATCTGTCGCGCGTCTCGCTGATCGCCGCGTTCGTCCTCGGCGTGCCGGTGCTGCTGCTGGCCCGCACCATTGCCTATGCCGCGGTCACCACGCGCATCAAGGCGGGGCAGTTGCAGTTCCAGAAAGTGGCGGTGGTGGGCAGCCGCGCCGATACGGTGCGCTTCCTCGTCAACGGCAACCTGTGGAAGACCGGCTATCGGCTGGCCGGCACGCTTTACCTCGAGGACGCCGTGGATGCCGAGGGCGCCTATCGCGAAAGCGCCGTGGTGGAGTTCGCCCGGCACTGGGTGTCGCATGGCGCCGAGTTCATCGTGTTCGTCGGCGAGATCGGCGATATCGACGGGCTGGAGCGGCTCACCAATGAGCTCAAGCGCTTCGCCATCAACGTGGTCTGCGTACCGGCCACCGACAATGTCAGCTTCAAGTTCCTCGACGTGGTGCCGCTCGGCCCCAACAATGCGCTGCGCTCGCTGCGCAAGCCCATGAGCGATGGCGCGGTGCTGACCAAGCGCCTGCTCGATATTGCCGGGGCAGGGCTGGGCCTGCTGTTCCTGAGCCCGCTGTTTGCCGTGGTGGCGCTGCTGATCAAGCTCGACAGCCCCGGTCCGGTGTTCTTCCGGCAGGAGCGGCGCGGCTTCAACGGCCGCACCTTCCACATCTGGAAGTTCCGCTCGATGAGCGTCACCGAATCCGGTCGCCGCATGACCCAGGTCAAGGTCGGCGACAAGCGCATCACCAAGGTCGGCGCCTTCATCCGGCGCACCTCGATCGACGAGCTGCCGCAGCTGATCAATGTGCTGAGCGGCGAGATGAGCCTCGTCGGGCCCCGCCCGCACGCGCTGGTGCACGATGACGAACTGGGCGAACAGCTCGCCAGCTACGCGCACCGCCAGCGCATCAAGCCGGGAATTTCCGGCTGGGCCCAGGTCAACGGCTATCGCGGCGAGACCACGACGTTCGAGCAGATCGAAGGCCGCACTCGGCACGATCTTTACTACATCGACAATTGGTCGATTTTCCTCGATTGCTGGATCATCGTCTTGACGGTTTTCTCGTCCAAGACCCGGCGCAACGCCGTCTGATCCGGAGCCCGCCGTGCCGATACGCCTCGTGAAACTCTGTGCCTGGCTGCTGCTTGCCGCCATCGCCTTCGTCACCCTGGCGCCGATCGGGCTCAGGCCCAATTCCGGCTACTCGCCCACCATCGAGCGCTTCGCGGCTTTCGCGGCAGTGGGCCTCTGCTTCGCGCTCGCCTATCCGCGCCAGCTCTGGCTGATCGTGGTAATTGTCATGGGGGCCGCGATCGCGTTCGAAGCGTTGCAGTTGGTCTCAGCCTCCCGGCACGGGCGGGTGTTCGACCTCGCGGTCAAGCTCGCCGGCGGCGGGTTCGGCATCGCGGTGGGGGCGGTGGCAGAGCGCATCTGGCGTCGCCTGCTGGCCAAATCAAGCGCGTGAGTTCGTCTCTCTGCTACAAGCGATGAGCGAACGGTTCGGCCGACGGCGTAGCCGTGCAAACCTGAACCCGAGAGAACCATGACGCTGCTGCGCGACCTGAGCCTGAGTGAGATCGTATCGCGGATCGGCGCGGTGCTGTTGTTCGCGTGGCTGCTGGGCTTGCTGCTGGCGGGGCTGGCGCGGCTCCTGGGGGACAGGCGGCCTGAGTTCGATGGGCGGCTGACCGCCAACCCGTTTGCCCAGCTTTCGGTCTGGGGCCTCGCGGTCGGAGTGCTGTTCGCGATGAGCTGGGTGCGCCCGCTGCGCTATGAGCCCGGGAGCAACCGGCTGGGCGGCTGGGGCATCGTCGTGGTGGTGCTGGGCGGACTTGCCGGCATGGCGCTGCTGGTGGCGGCGGTCGACCTGCTGCGGCCGCTGGCGCTGCTGCTGCCGCAGAGCGGGGCCTATGTGGTGCTCTATGTGCTCAACCAGTTTCAACTGGTGGCAGCCGGATCGCTGCTGCTGAACCTGTTGCCGATCCCGGGGCTTGCCGCCGGAGCCATCTGGCAGGCGGTTCGTCCCGAGCAGGGCAGGCGGCTCGAGCGCTACCAGGCGCTGGGGCTGGCCGCCGTCACCGCCGCGGTGGTGGCGGGGGTGGTGCCGAACCTGGGGGCGATGGCGATGCCGTATCTGACGCTGGTTGGGAGGGGGTAGGGGCCGCACTGAAACGCAGGCTGCCCCTCTCCCGAACCCTCTCCCCGGAGGGGAGAGGGGGCGTTGTGGCACAGCCGGTTCGCCTGTCGTCCCTCTCCCCTCTGGGGAGAGGGTCAGGGTGAGGGGCCGTACGAAACCA
>JAEUMC010000067.1 GCA_016793415.1 Devosia sp.
GCCGCTCGCCGGCTGGATCGCCGCCGTTTACCAGGTGTTCGATGTCTACCTCCTGGCGGCGGCCGCCTACCTGGTCTGCGGCGCCATCTCGCTGGTGATGCTGGCCGACCCGGCAACCCGCCTCAGCTCGAGCCCGCCCAAGCCGAGCGCCGACGGTAAAGCCGGCATCGCCCTGCCGATGCTGGTCGGCATCTGCGGCATCCTGCTCATCAACGTGGCGATCCGGGTCAGTGGAACGGCGACACCGCTGGCCATGGTCAGCCATTTCGGCGGCAATATCGGCGATGTCGGCATCGCCGCGGGCATCGGAGCCTTCCTCGAGATCCCGCTGATGCTGGCCTGGGGGTTTCTCGGCCGGCGGTTCAGGAAGCATACGCTGATCGCGGCCGGGGCGTTGATCTACGCGCTCTACCAGGTGCTGCTGACCCAGGCGAGCGGGGTCACCGAGGTGTTCTGGCTGCAGGTGCCGCGGGCGGTGGCCATCGCGGTGCTGATGAGCGTGCCGATCAGCTACATGCAGGAGGCGATCCGCGGCCGGGTGGGCCTGTCGACCTCGTTGCTCGATGTGACGGTGGTCGCCTCGGGCATGCTGTCGGCCGGGATTTTCGGGCTCGTCGCCGCGCCGGGACGCTACCTGGAACTGTTCTGGGTCGCGGCTGTGCTGGCTACCATCGGGGCGGCAGTGCTGGTGCTGGCGCATAACGTGCTGCAACGCCAGCCGGCCGCGCAGCATTGACAGCCGGAACAGCCCGGGCAAGCTCCCGGATGAGGAGACGATGCGATGGACGAGGCAAAGCCTGAGCACGGCCTGAGCCGCCTGCGCTCGACGCTGCGACTGCTCTACCACGGCAGCTCGAGCATGGCGCTGCGCTTCCAGTTCGCGGTGCTGCTGGTCGATCTCGCGATCATCGCATTCTTCATCGCGACGCCGCTGCTGCGCGACCGGCCGAGCTTCATCTGGATCGACATCGCCGTCGCGGTGCTGCTGATCGCCGACCTCGTGGCGCGGGGGCTGGCCTCGACCGATCCGCTGCGCTGGCTGCGACAGCCGACGACGATCGTCGACATCTTCATCCTCACCACCCTGCTATTGCCGGCCTGGCTCGCGAATTTCGGCTTCCTGCGCATCCTCAGGCTCTGGACGCTGTCGCGCAGCGGTGTGCTGTGGCGGCCGCTGAAAAAGTTCAAGCTCACGCAGTATCGCGAACAGGGCGAGGCGATCGTCAACATCGTGACGTTCCTGTTTCTCGTTTCCGGGTTCGTGCTGACCTTCTTCGCGCGCCCCGATTCCGGGATCGAAGGTTATGTCGACGCGCTCTATTTCACCGTCACCTCGGTGACGACCACCGGCTATGGCGACGTGACCCTGCCGGGCACAGCCGGCAAGCTCACCTCGATCGCGGTGATGATCGTCGGCATCACGCTGTTCGTGCGGTTGGCTCAGGCGCTGTTTCGTCCGCACAAGGTGTTCTTTCCCTGTCCACAATGCGGGCTGCAGCGGCACGAACCGGACGCCGTCCACTGCAAGGCCTGTGGCCACGTGCTGAACATCCCCGATCCGGGGCACTGACGCCTAGCGAGACAGGGCCCGGATTTCGGCGTTGGCGCGACGCAGGCGCTCGGCGAGGCTGGCACCCACGGCCATCACCAGCGCATTGTGGGCCGCCGGAGCGTTTGCCGCCAGTTCGTCGAGCGCGTCGCGATCGAGCACCAGTGCCGTGCCGGTGCTGACAGCCACCACGTCGGCGGTGCGCGGCGCATGACCGAACAGCGCCAGTTCGCCGAACACCGTGCCCGGCTCGACCGTGCTGACCCGATGGCTTGGAGCATTGCCGACCCGTACGGTGATATCGACGTGTCCCTCGATGAGGAAGAACAGTTCGTCGGCACGGGCGTTCTGGGCAATCAGCTTGGTCCCGGGTTCGAACGGCTGCGGCTTCAGGCGTCGGGCAAGCGCGGTCAGCATGGCTTCGTCCAGTCCGGCCAGCAGGTCGAACTCGGCGAGCGGGACCGCGGCATCGGTCTGGCCGCTGCCGGCCTGCTCCAGCAGACGATCCTCGAAATATTCTAGCGCTTGGTCGACATTGGGGAAGTGCATGTCCTGCTCGAAGGTGTGCGGCAACTCTCCCGAGATGGAGACCACGGCAAACCCCTTGCCAGCCTCCTGCAGGGTGCGCCGGGCCGTATTCAGCAGGGTGACCGCAACGCCGTCGATCCGCAGCACCCTGGTCAGGTCGATGACGAAGTAATAGGCACTGTCGAGGTCTTCGATGATCCGGCGGGTCACCCGCTCGGCCTCGATGAACCCCAGTTCGGCCTGCAATTCGTAGACGGCGATCAGGTGCCCGTAACGGTCAAGCTTGCGCGCCTGCTCGTGCCGGCGCACGCGCTTGGAGTGCACTTCATCGGATCGATAGACGCGACGGAGGGGAACGAGCCCACCGCCCCGATCCTCGAACAGATGCAGCCGGAAGTTTGCCGAAATGTCCTCGCAGACTTTTACGCCGCGGGCACTGTTGCCCACGGCATCGAGCCGGGGGGAGAACGTGCCGATACCCAGTTGTCCGGGAAGCACCGCCGAAATGCCGCCCCCTACCCCGCTCTTGGCCGGCAGGCCGACGCTGAACTGCCAGCCGCCCGCATAGTCGTACATGCCGCAGGTGTTCATCACCGACAGCACCGAGCGGACGTTGTCGGTGGAGATGGCGCGCTGGCGCGTCACCGGGTTGACGCCGCCATTGGCCAGGGTGGCGCCGATCATCGCCAGGTCCCGTGCGGTGACCAGCAGCGAGCACTGGCGGAAGTAAAGGTCGAGATGCTCGTTGACGTCGCCCGAGATCATCCCGGCGTTGAGTTCGAGGTAGGCAATCGCCCGGTTGCGGTTGCCGGTCAGGCTTTCCGAACGGTAGACCGCCTCGTCGAGATCGAGCATTCGTCCGGTGAAGCGCTGGAAGATCTCGAGGATGCGCTGATAGCGCTCGGCATGGTCGGAACCCTTGATCATGGCGCTGGCGGCAATGGCGCCGGCATTGACCATCGGATTGAACGGCCGGTTGTTGCGCTCGTCGAAGGTGATGGAATTGAACGCCTCGCCCGAAGGCTCGACACCGATGTGCCGCAACACCTCCTCGCGCCCATGATCCTCGAGCGCCAAGGCGTAGATCACCGCCTTGGACACCGACTGAATGGTGAACAGCGCGCCGGTGTCGCCAACCTCGTAGACGAAGCCGTCGGTGGTGGCGAAGGCCAGCGCAAACTGATCGGGGTCAACCGCCGCCAGCTCGGGGATGTAGCTCGCCAACTGCCCCGATTGGTTGGGGCGGTGCCGCGAATAGAGTTGGTTGAGATACTGCCAGACCGGCAGTTCCTTGGGCGACAGCCCAGCCGCCCGGAAATCGACCTGTTGCATACAACTGACTCATCGATGCCCAATGTGTAAGCACTCTATGCATCAGGCCATGGATTGGGCAATAGCTCGTTGCTCGTCGCTGGATCAATGGAGGCATGCGAGTTCGATCCGCCGACCAGGATCGGCGGATGGCAGGACGCCGGGCGACGTCGCTGCAAGACCAGGTCTGTCGGCGGGACGGCGGCTACATCTCGTCGAAGGGCACGCCGCCCCTCGACTTGCTGTCCTTGGGGCTCTCGACGATCTGCACGACAACGCGCTCGGCCGGGACGTTGAAGTTCTTCACCACCGCCTCGGTGATGTCCCGCATCAGGGCTTTCTTGCTCTCTTTCGAGCG